>DASWYX010000708.1:0-14106 GCA_036404755.1 Pseudoduganella sp. | reverse complement strand
TCTTCGACAACGCCGCCATACGGTGGTTTGGTCCAGCCATCGCCCGGCGGGACCACGTCGCCATGCGCATTCAGCGCGACGGTCGGACCGCGGGCGGCGTATGGACGGCGCACGATCAGGTTGGTGATCGTCTCCATGCCGTAGTCGCGCACCACCTGCTCCGGCACGACATGCTTCTCGGCCTTCCAGCCATAGGCCTCGACAAGCCCCGCCACCAGCTCCGCGTGCGGCGCGTTATTGCCGGGCGGCGTATCGGTCGGCGTTTGCAGGACCTTCTGCAGAAAGGCCACTTCCTCGTCGAAGTGCTGGTCGATCCACTCAGAGATTTTGTCTTTCATTACTTTGCTCCTGCCGCCAGCCAGGCAGCGATTTGTGCGCGTTCGGCGTCGGTCATATTGGTCAGGTTCCCGATCGGCATGGCCTTCAATTCGACCACCTGCTTCTGGATCTGCGCTGCGCGCTGGTGGATCTGGTCCGAAGTATCCAGCATCACGCCGGCCGGCGCAGTCGCGAAGCCCGGCTGCGTTGGATGCGCGGAATGGCATGAGATGCAGCGCTGGTCGATGATGGCCTTGACCTTCGCGAATTCCGCCGCAGGATCAGCGCTTGCGGCAACTGCCGCGGGCCTCGCCGGTGCAATCGCTACGGCCACCGCCAGCAGCAGCGCTACACCGATGGCCGGATAGCGCCACTCCACACGCCCTTTGTGGCGCAGGTTGAAGAAGTGGCGGATGAAAACGCCGGCGGCCATGATGAAGGCCAGCACCAGCCACGCCTGCTTGTGCTGATAGGTCATCGCATAGTGGTTGCTGATCATGATGAACAGCACCGGCAGCGTGAAGTAATTGTTATGCACGCTGCGCTGCTTGGCCTTGATGCCGTATTGCGGGTCCGGCAGGCTACCGACGGACATCGCCTGCACCATCTTGCGCTGGCCCGGAATGATCACCATCGCCACGTTGGCGACCATGATGGTGCCGATCATCGCGCCGATGTGGATGTAGGCCGCGCGACCGCTCAGCACATGGGTCAGCGCCCAGGCCGCAGCGACCAGCAGTGCAAAGATCGTCACGCCAAACCACTTGTCGCTCTTGCCCAGCGGGGACTTGCACAACAGGTCATACACGACCCAGCCAGTCACCAGCGCGGCGATGCCGACGCCTACCGCCTGCAGGCTGCTCAGGTCCGCCACGGACTTGTCGACCATCATGGCCTGCGCATTGAAATAGTAGGCGATCGTCAGCAGCGCGATGCCGGAGAGCCAGGTGGAATATGCCTCCCATTTGAACCAGTGCAGTTCCTTCGGCAGTTCGGCCGGCGCCACCAGGTACTTCTGCGGATTGTAAAAGCCCCCGCCGTGCACGGCCCACAGTTCGCCGGACACGCCCTTCTTCGCCAGCTCCGAGCCCGGCGCCGGCGGGCGAATCGAATTATCCAGCCACACAAAGTAGAAGGATGCGCCGATCCAGGCGATGCCCGTGATGATGTGCAGCCAGCGCACCAGCAAGTTCGCCCATTCGAGGCCATACGGAAGCAGGTAATCCATGTAAATCCTTGAGTTAGACAGATGCCAATTTACCGAAGATAAATCGTTTTACCACATCGGTCATGAAAAATAGCGTATATTCGACATATTAGATCCAATATACACGCGCATCATGTCCGGCCTGCCGCAACACCTCGATATTCATCTGATCCGCATTCTCTATCTGCTGCTGGTGGAGAAGAACGTATCGCGGGTGGCGCTCAAGCTGAATCAACCGCAGCCTTCCATCTCGGCCTCGCTGCGCAAGCTGCGCGAGCTGACGGGCGATCCGCTGCTGGTGCGCGGCGCGCGCGGCATGGTTCCGACCCAGCACGGCGAAAGCCTGCTGCGCCCCGCCAAGCGCATCCTGGACGAAACCGAGAGCCTGTTCGTAAAAAAAACTCCTTTCGTGCCGCAGGAGGAAGCCCGTACATTCAACATCGCCGCGCCCGATTACCTGGATTCGCAATTCCTGCCGAATGTGGTGTGCATGCTACGCCGCGGCTCCCCCAATAGCCGCGTGGTGATCCACAGCCTCGGTCCTGGCAGCGACTACCTGCGCATGCTGTCCGACGGCGATATGGACCTGGTCATCGCCAACTGGGATGAACCGCCCCCGCACCTGCACATTTCCAAGCTGTTCGAAGACCCGATCATCTGCGTGATGCACGCGGGGAGCCCTTACGCCAAGCGCACCGCCAGCGACGCGATGACGCTGGACGATTACCTCACGCTGCCCCACGTGGCGCCATCCCAGCTGCTGCCTGGCTACGGCGGCGTGATCGACTCCTTCCTCGAACGCCAGAACCTGCGCCGCAACGTGGCCGTGGAGTCGGCCTACTTTGGCCTGATTCCGTACATGCTGGCGCAGTCGGACCTGGTGCTAACCACCGGCCGCCAGTTCGTGCGCTTCTACGAAAACGCGCTGCCGCTGAAGATCTTCAACGTCCCCGTGAAGTTCCCGCCGATGCGCTTCTACCAGCTGTGGCATGAACGCGTGCACCAGGCGCCGGAGCACAAGTGGCTGCGCGACCAGGTCACCGCCGCCGCCAAGGCCCTGACGCGCAAATAAGCGCTATGCTTACAGCAATATAAGCTCCTGCGCCGGCAGCGCTATGATATTGCGATGACTACTCTATCCGATCTGAACGCCTGCGATGCCAACACCTTCGTCGAGCGCCTGCGCGGCCTCTACGAGCACTCGCCGTGGATTCCGCAGCGCGCGGCGTCCGCCCGCCCCTTCGCTACCGTGACGGCGCTGAAGCAGGCATTGCAAGGCGTAGTCGCTTCCGCCTCGCCCGATGAACAGCTTGGCCTGATCCGCGCCCACCCCGAACTGGCAGGCAAAGCCGCCATCGCCGGCGAGCTGACGGCCGAATCGACCAACGAGCAGGCCAGGTCCGGCCTGAACCTGTGCAGCCCCGAGGAATTCGCCACGCTGCACAAGCTGAATGCCGACTACAACGCCAAGTTCGGCTTCCCCTTCATCCTGGCCGTGAAGGGCCCGACGGGACAAGGCCTCACGCGCGAAACCGTGATCGCCACCTTCGCGCGCCGCCTGAAGAACCAGCGCGGCGACGAGATCGCTGAATGCCTGCGCCAGATCCACCGGATCGCCGAGATCCGGCTGAACGAGCTGCTGGGCGTGTCGCTGGCATTCGCGCCGCAGATCATGCAATGGTCGGAAGAACTCGCGCAGTGGAGCGACGATGCGGACGGCCTCACCTGCGCCTACCTCACCGAAGCCCACCGCCACACCGCGGCGCAGCTGGCGGAATGGATGCGCGCGGCCGGCATGGCGGTATCGATCGACGCTGTCGGCAATGTGGTTGGCCGCTATGAGGCTGCCGCAGCCGGCGCGAAAACGCTGATCACCGGCTCGCATTACGACACCGTTCGCAACGGCGGCAAGTATGACGGCCGCCTGGGCATCCTGCTGCCGATCGCCATCGTGCGCCACCTGCACGAGCGCGGCGAAAGGCTGCCCTTCAACCTGGAGGTGATCGGCTTTGCGGAAGAGGAAGGCGTGCGTTTCCGCTCCACTTTCCTGGGTAGTAACGCCGTCGCCGGCCAGTTCGATATGTCCCTGCTCGACGCCGTGGATGCGGACGGCGTGACCATCCGCAGCGCGCTGCAGGCCGCGGGGCATGACCCCGCCGCCATCCCCTTCATCGCCCGCAAGCGAGAGGAGATCGCCGCCTATGTCGAAGTCCATATCGAACAAGGCCCGGTGCTGCTGGAGCGCGGCCTGCCGCTGGGCGTGGTCACCGCCATCGTCGGCAGCTCGCGCTTCCTCATTGACCTGACGGGCCTCGCCAGCCATGCCGGCACCACGCCGATGACCATGCGCAAGGATGCTGCCGCAGCCGCCGCCGAAATCGTGCTGCTGGTCGAGCGCCGCTGCTCGCAGGGCGAATCGCTGGTCGGCACAGTCGGCCAGCTTGCCGTACCAGGCGGCTCGGTGAATGTGATTCCGGGCGCCTGCAAGCTTTCACTCGACATCCGCGCGGCCGACGATGCCGTGCGCCTCGCTGCAGTGAAGGATGTGATGGACGGCATCGCCGCCATCTGCGCGCGCCGGCATATTGAATGGTCCGCCGAACGCATCGTCGAAGCCAGCGCCGCGCCATGCGCGCCGTGGCTGATGGACCAGTTGGGCGCCGCCGTCGAACGCACCGGCCTGCCCCGGTTCGACCTGCTCTCCGGCGCCGGCCACGACGCGATGGCCATGGCCGCGCTTTGCGATGTCGCCATGCTCTTCACCCGCTGCGGCAACGGCGGCATCAGCCACAACCCGCTCGAAACCATGACCGCCGACGACGCCGACCTCGCCGCCAGCGCCCTCCTCGACTTCTTGCGCAACTTCAGGAGCCGCTGAACAGAAGCTGGACGCCCAGTCCGATCAGCGTCACGAAAAAGCAGCGCCGGAAAATCTGCGCATCCATGCGCTTGCGCAGGCGCTGTCCGATGTACATGCCTGCCATTGCGGGGAACTGTGCCAGCAGCGAGCCGCCGGCCACGCTGGCCGGCAGCGCGTTGTGCATGGCCAGCGAGATCGCCAGGGCGGACGTGGCCGCGGTGAAAGCAAGCCCCATCGCCTGCACCAGTTCATCGCGGCTCAATCCAAGCGCCTGCAGATAGGGCACGGACGGCAGCGTCGATACGCCGCTGGCCGCCCTGAGCGCCCCGGTCAGCACGCCCATCACGGGCGACAGCCAGCGCTCGTACCCCACCGGTACCACGAATCGCACGGACAGCAATCCCATCGCGCCATACACCGCCAGCGCCGCGCCCAGCGTCAGATTCGCTCCGCTCCCGCCCAGTGCCTCGCCCATGGCCGCAAATGCGGCGCCGCAGCCCAGCGTTCCAATCCAGATGGCGACTAGCATGGGACGCAGGCGCTGCCACAGCGGATAGACGGGCGCCCCGCTGGAAAGCTGCCATACATTCGACAAAAGCGAAGGCACGATCATCAGCGACGCCGCTTCCAGCGGTGGGATGAAGAGGCTGAGCAGGCCGACAGCGACCGTCGGCAGGCCCATGCCCGTAACGCCTTTCACCATGCCCGCAAGCACGAAAACGGCGCCGATGTAGATGATGTGTGTAGTATCCATGAAGGGCAGTCTGCCAGCATCGGCGCAAGCTGAAAATGTGGAATATACTTTCCCTGCCTTCGTCCCATCCGAAGGCTGGAGCGCGACAATGCGATATGACCTGACCGACCTGAAACTCTTCCTGCGCGTGGCGGAAACCGGCAGCATCACGGCCGGCGCCGAGCAGACGCACATGGCGCTGGCCTCCGCCAGTGCGCGCATCCGCGGCATGGAGGAGGCGCTCGGCGTGCCGCTGCTGCTGCGCGGGCGCCGCGGCGTCGAACCCACCGATGCTGGCCGCACGCTGCTGCATCACGCACGCACGATCACGCAGCAGATGGAACGCCTGCGCGCGGACCTGGGCGCTTATGCGACCGGACTGAAAGGACACGTGCGGCTGATGTGCAACACGTCCGCGCTGACGGAATCGCTGCCCGACCCGCTGGCCGATTTCATGTCGCGCCACCCGCAAGTGAACGTGAACCTGGAGGAGCGCCCCAGCCGCGAGATAGTGCAGGCGCTGCGCGACGAGCTGGCGGATATCGGCATCGTCACCGACGCGGTGGACAGCAGCGGGCTTGAGACTTCGGTGTTTCGCGAAGATCGCCTGGTGCTGGCCGTGGCGCCCCGGCATCCGCTGGCCCGCCGTGCGTCGCTGCTCTTTGCGGATGTACTGGAGCAGGAGTTTATCGGGCTTGGAAGCGAGAGCGCCTTGCAGCGCTATCTTGGCGAACAGGCGACGCAGCTGGGGGCGCGGTTGCGGTATCGCGTGCGCGTGCGGACCTTCGACGCGGTCTGCAGGATGGTCGCGATGGGCAACGGCGTGGCCGTGCTGCCCGAGTCGGCGGTGTCGCGGTCGCGGGACGCCAAGGCGATCAAGGCGGTGCGGCTGAATGATGCGTGGGCGAAGCGGCGGCAGTTGGTTTGCGTGCGCGATTACGCAGCATTGCCCGGTTATGCCCGCGAGCTCGTGGACGCGCTGCGGGCCGGCACGCAGGTCAGCGCATAAGCCAGGTCATCGATCCGCCATCGACAGCATCGCATGCAACAACACATTGCACCCGGCCTCGAGATGCTCCGGCTTTGCGTCCTCGATTTCGTTATGGCTGATGCCATCCTTGCACGGCACAAAAATCATCCCTGCCGGCGCCACACGTGCGGCGTAGATGGCGTCGTGCCCGGCGCCGGAAACAACGTCCATCGATGAATAACCCAGCGTCTCGGTCGCCCGCCGCACGGCGCCAACGCAGTCCGGATGGAAGGGGCAAGGCGGGTAATACGACACCCGCTCGATCTTCACATCCAGCCCCGTCTCGGCCGAGGTCTTGTCCACGAAGGCCAAAATCTCCTCGTGCATCCTGTTCAGCAGTTCATCGTTCACATTGCGCAGGTCCACGCTGAACTTCACCTGGCCCGGAATCACATTGCGGCTGTTGGGGAATACCTGCATCATGCCCACCGTACCGCGCCCGTACGGCGGATAGCGGTTGGCGATGGCGACCACTTCCTGGATGATGCGCGTGGACACCTGCATCGCATCCTTCCGCAAATGCATGGGTGTCGGACCCGCGTGGGCCTCCATCCCGGTCACCGTGCAGTCGTACCATGACAAGCCCATCACGGCCGGCACAACGCCGATCACCTTGTCCGCATCCTCCAGCACCGGCCCCTGCTCGATATGCGTCTCGAAATACGCGCCGATCGGATGCTGGCCCGGCACCTCATCGCCCATATAGCCGATGCGCGCCAGTTCATCGCGCACGGTCTTGCCCTCGATATCCTTGGCCGCGTACGCATGCTCCAGCGTGAACGCGCCGCAGAATACGCCGGAACCCATCATCACGGGCACGAAGCGTGAGCCTTCCTCGTTGGTCCAGAACGCGACCTCGATCGGCGCGCGCGTCTTGATGCCCTTGTCGTTCAGCGTACGCACTACTTCCAGGCCGGCCAGCACGCCATAATTGCCATCGAATTTGCCGCCGGTCGGCTGGGTGTCGATATGGCTGCCCGTCATGATCGGCGGCAGCGAATTATCCAGGCCGTCGCGGCGCATGAAGACGTTGCCGATCTGGTCGACCGTGATCGACAAGCCTGCATCGCGCGCCCAGCCGGTCACCAGATCGCGCCCCTGCTTGTCGAGGTCCGTCAGCGTCAGGCGCTTCACGCCGCCTTTCGGCGTCGCGCCGATTTTCGCCAGCTCCATCAGCGAGTCCCACAGGCGCCCGCCGTTGATGCGTAGTTCGCTCATATTCTGCTCCTTAGCGCGCCGTGACGGGCGCAAATGCCGGGCGGTCGACGTGGCGCCCCGCGCCTTCGACCGCCATCAATTCGCCGCGATGGAAGACGACCTTGCCCGCCGCCACCGTGGTGCTTGGAATGCCCTTGACCGTGCGGCCCTCGAACACGTTGAAGCCGCCTTTGGCGAACTGGGTCTTTGCCGAGATGGTGCGCGTGCCTTCCGGGTCCCACACCACGATATCGGCGTCCGATCCCGGCGCGATCAGGCCCTTGCGCGGATAGATATTGAAGATCTGCGCCGCATTGGTCGAGGTCACGCGCACGAATTCGGACGGCGTCAGCTTGCCGCTGTTGACGCCCGCATCCCAGATCACGGCCATGCGGTCTTCCACGCCGCCGCAGCCGTTCGGGATCTTGGTGAAATCATTGCGGCCCGCCGCCTTCTGCTCGGCGCAGAACGTGCAGTGGTCGGTTGCCGTCGTGTGCAGGTTCCCGCCCTGCAGGCCCTGCCATAGCGCCTTCTGGTGCTCCTTGCTGCGGAAGGGAGGGCTCATCACGTGTCCGGCCGCGTAGTCGAAGTCCGGATGCTCGTACACGCTGTCGTCCACGATCAGGTGGCCCGCCAGCGCTTCGCCATAGACGCGCTGGCCGGCCGCACGGGCGCGGGTGATCGCGTCCAGCGATTCCTTGCAGGAGACGTGGACGATGTACAGCGGCGTGCCCAGTACGCTGGCGATGGCGATGGCACGGTTGGCCGCCTCGGCCTCCACCGCCGGCGGGCGCGAGAGCGGGTGGGCGCGCGGACCGGTGATGCCCTTCTCCAGCAACTCCTTCTGCAGCTGGAATACCAGTTCGCCATTTTCGGCGTGCACGGTTGGAATTGCACCCAGTTCCAGCGCGCGGCGGAAGGAGCGCACCAGCGTCTCGTCATCGGCCATGATGGCGTTCTTGTAGGCCATGAAGTGCTTGAAGCTGTTTACGCCATGGTTGCGCACCAGCGTGCCCATGTCCTCATGCACCTGATCGGACCACCAGGTGACGGCGACGTGGAAGCTGTAGTCGCCGGCCGCCTTGGCCGCCCAGCCCCGCCATTGATGGTAAGCCTCCATCAGCGACTGCTGCGGATTGGGAATCACGAAGTCGATGATGGTCGTGTTCCCTCCCGCCAGGCCGGCGGCAGTGCCGGTGAAGAAGTCGTCCTGCGTGACCGTGCCCATGAACGGCAGGTTCATATGCGTGTGAGGATCGATCCCGCCCGGCATCACGTACTGGCCGCCCGCGTCGATCTCCTGCGCGCCGGCCGGCACAGCCAGATTGGGGCCGACGGCAACGACCTTGTCGCCCTCGCACAGCACATCGGCACGGAATGCGCGGTCCGCATTCACAACGGTTCCGCCACGGATAATGGTCGTCATAGTGCGCCTCCTCGGGTTTGGGTAGCAGTATCCAGCGCGGCGGCTGCCCTGCCCTTCATCAAGATGCCGTACACGAGGGCCGAAATGGCGATGCCGACGAACCAGGCGTAGGTGTAGATCAGTTTGAAGCCCTCGCCCACGTTAGGGAAGGACTCGGGGAAAGCGGCGTTCAGGAAGCCGGGAATATTCGGCGCCACGCCCAAGGCAAAGGCCAGCAGCGCTGCGGTGTTCCAGCCGTTGGTGTAAGAATATTCACCCTCATGCGCGTATAGCAGGTCGACTTTCAGCTCGGTCTTGCGGACCAGGTAGTAGTCGACAATCAGCACGCCCGCGATAGGTCCCAGCAGCGCGGAATAGCCGATCAGCCAGGTGAAGATATAGCCCTGCGTGGTTTCCAGCAGCTTCCAGGGCATCATCACCAGCGCGATGCCGGCCGTGATGTAGCCGCCGGTGCGGTAGCTGATCATGTTCGGCGCCAGCGCCGAAAAGTCATAGGCCGGGCCAACGAGGTTCGCGGCCAGGTTCACGCTGACCGTGTCGATCAGCAGGATGATCAGCGCCACCAGCACGGCCGCGCCGGTCATGCGGCTGGCCAGGTCGACCGGGTCCCACAGCGCCTTCCCGTACAGCACCACGGTGGCCGAGGTGACGATCACCGCCAGCGCGGCCAGCAGGCCCATAGGCACCGGCAAGCCGACTGATTGGCCCAGGATCTGGTCGCGCTGCGAATGTGCGAAGCGGGTGAAGTCCGGAATATTCAGCGCCAGCGTGGCCCAGAAGCCGACCATCGCCGTCAGCGAAGGCCAGAAAGTGGGCCAGAACTGGCCTGCCTTCTTGCCCCCCTCGACGAACTGCGATGGCTGCGACAGCAGCGGGCCGAAACCGCCGGCCTTCTGGTAGACCCAGTACAGCAGCACGAAGCAGATCAGGATCTTCAGCGGCGCCGTGTACGTCTCCAGCTTGCGGATCGCGTCCATGCCATGCACGATGTAGTAGAACTGGATGGCCCAGAAGGCAAGGAAGCACGCCAGCTGCGCCGCGTTGATGCCGAGGCCCGGCAGCTTCGAGCCGCCAATTTCCTGCCCCATCGCCACGCCCAGCAGCGTATAGATCATCGAGCCGCCAAACCAGGTCTGGATGCCATACCAGCCGCAGGCGACGATGGCGCGCATCAGCGCCGGCAGCCGCGCGCCCGTAGTGCCGAAAGATGCCCGCGCCAGCACCGCGTACGGAATGCCGTATTTGGTGCCGGCGTGCCCGATCGCCAGCATCGGCAGCAGCACGATGGTGTTGGCCAGGAAGACCGTGATCACCGCCTGGTAGGCGGACATGCCGCCTTCGATCAGGCTGGCCGATAAGGTATATGCGGGGATGCACATGACCATCCCCACCCAGAGTGCAGCAAAGTGATACCAGCGCCAGGTGCGCTGTGCGGCGCTTGTCGGCGCCAGGTCTTCATTCCACAGATGCGGACTATCATTGCTCACCGATACTCTCCTTTTGGGAGATCAGCTGGCTGCGCTGACCTCTTTGGCGATTTCCGCGCGCGGGTTGCGCGGGTCCTGGGTCCAGTTCATGTATGGCTTACCGGTCTGCTGCGGAACCATGGTAATGCATCCTTGCACCGGGCAGGTGATTTCGCACAGATTGCAGCCCACGCATTCCTGTTCATTGACCTGGTAGGTGCGCGTGCCGCTCGCTTCGTCGATCAGCTGGAAGATGGACTGGTGGGACGTGTCCTCGCAAGCCACGTAGCAGCGGCCGCATTTGATGCAGTCGTCCTGGCTGATGTGGGCCACGGTCTTGAAGTTCATGTCCAGGTACTTCCAGTCGGTGGTATTGGGCACCGCCTTGCCGCGGAAGTCCTCCAGCGTCTTGTAGCCTTTCGAATCCATCCAGCGCGACAGGCCATCCTTCATTTCCTCGACGATGCGGAAGCCGTGCAGCATGGCCGCCGTGCACACCTGCACCGTGCCCGCACCCAGCGCGATGAATTCCGCCGCGTCGCGCCAGCTGGAGATGCCGCCGATGCCGGAGATGGGCAAGCCCTTCGTTTCCGTGTCGCGCGCGATCTCGGCCACCATGTTCAGTGCGATCGGCTTCACGGCCGAACCGCAATAGCCGCCGTGCGTGCTGGCAGAACCGACCGCCGGCAGCGCCACCATGCGGTCGAGGTCAATCGACGTAATGGAATTGATGGTGTTGATCAGGGAGACGGCGTCCGCACCGCCCTTTTGCGCGGCGCGCGCCGGACGGCGGATGTCGGTGATGTTCGGCGTGAGCTTCACGATCACTGGCAGCTTCGTGTGCTTCTTGCACCATGCCGTGACCTGCTCCACGTATTCCGGCACCTGGCCCACGGCGGAACCCATGCCGCGCTCCGGCATGCCGTGCGGGCAGCCGAAATTCAGTTCGATGCCGTCCGCGCCGGTCGCTTCGATCAGTGGCAGCATCTTCGCCCAGTAATGCTCTTCGCAGGGCAGCATCAGGGAGACCACCATGGCGCGGTCCGGCCACGCTTTTTTCACGGCCGTGATTTCGTCCAGGTTGATCTGCAGCGGACGGTCGGTAATCAGCTCGATGTTGTTGAAGCCGATGACTTCGCGGTTCTTGCCATAGATGGCGGAATAGCGCGAGGACACGTTGACCGGCGGCGGATCTTCGCCCAGCGTTTTCCACACCACGCCGCCCCACCCTGCTTCGAAGGCGCGGATCACGTTATAGGCCTTGTCGGTCGGCGGCGCGGACGCGAGCCAGAACGGGTTCGGGGCCTTGATGCCGCAGAAGTTAATGCTCAGGTCAGCCATCATGCACCTCCTTTGGCCTGGATATCGGAATGGATTGCCAGCGCGGCGAGCTTGCCATGCTGGACGGCTTGCACGGTCAGGTCCTGGCCCGGCGCCACGCAGTCGCCGCCGGCATAGATGCCCGGCAGGACGGTACGGAATTTTTCGTCCACCTGGATCTTGTCGCCATCGCGCTTCAGCAGCACGGCCAGCGGGTCGGCCAGCGCAGCCGCATCCATGCCCTGGCCGATGGCCTTGAACACGGCGTCCGCCGCGATCTCGATGGTGTCGCCTGTACCGGCAAGACGCGTGCCTTCGAGGCGCGTACGTTCGAAGCGCATGCCGCGCACACGGCCCGCTTCGTCCAGCAGCACTTGCTGCGGCTGGGCCCAGGTCAGCATGCGCACCTGGTTGGCCTTGGCGATGTCCTGCTCGTGATGGGTGGCGCTCATATCGTCGAAGCCGCGGCGGTAAACCATGGTGACTTCCTCCGCCCCTAAACGCTGAATCTGTACCGCCATGTCGATGGCCGTATTGCCGGCGCCAATGACGATGGCGCGGCGCGGAACGGGCAGCGCGGCAAGGTCGCTGGCCTGGCGCAGTTCAGCGATGTAGTCAACGGCAGCCATCAGGCCGGGCGCGTCCTCGCCGGTCAGTCCCAGCTGGCGGCTGGCGCCCAGGCCGAGGCCAAGGAAGACGGCGTCGTATTGCGCATGCAGGTCTTTCAGCTGGACGTTCGTGCCCAGCTTCTGGCCGTGGCGGATTTCGATGCCGCCGATCCCTAACAGGAAGTCCACTTCTTTTTGCGCGAAATTGTCGGTTAGTTTGTATTTCGCAATGCCGTATTCATTCAGGCCGCCCGATTTCTCGTGGGCTTCGTAGATGACGACGTCGTTGCCCAGCATGGCCAGGCGGTGGGCGCAGGACAGGCCCGCGGGGCCGGCGCCGACGACCGCGATCTTCTTGCCGGTGGACGGCGCGCGCTGGAAGGGGTGGCCGTCCAGCTTGCAGTTGTCGAGGGCGTAGCGTTGCAGGAGGCCGATCTTCACGGGCTGGCCTTCGGCGTCGTGGTTGCGCACGCAGGCGTCCTCGCACAGGATTTCGGTGGGGCAGACGCGCGAGCAGCTGCCACCCAGGATGTTCTGCTGCAGGATGCCGACCGCGGCGCCGTTCACGTTCTTTTCGTGGATGTTACGGATGAAGCTTGCCACGTCAATGCCGGTGGGACAGATGCGCGTGCAGGGGGCGTCGTAGCAGTAAAGACAGCGGGCGCTTTCGATCGCGGCCTGGCGTGCGTTCAGCGGCGGCGCGAGGTCGGTGAAGTGGGTGGCCAGCTCTTCGTTCGTGGACTTCGGCTGGGGGATGAATTTTAGTGACTCGATCATTTTTTGTCTTCCTCACTGTTCATGCAATGGCGGATCAATGATCCGCCCTACGCTGCTCGACGGATTATCGGTCGCCGACGCGTCTCGACGGAGCGGGCGTTCCTTTACTTCATTTGCGGGAATGCAAATTGCGCGCCAGCGCTCGCGGTATTCGGCCAGCGCTGCATCACCGCCTTGTGGCGCGTGTAGAAACGCACGCCTTCGGGGCCATACGCGTGATGGTCGCCAAACAGGCTGCGCTTCCAGCCGCCGAAGCTGTTGAAGGCCATCGGCACCGGCAGCGGCACGTTGACGCCGACCATGCCCACGTGGATCTGGCGCACGAATTCGCGCGCCACGCCGCCATCGCGCGTGAACACGGCCACGCCATTGCCATACTCGTTCTTGTTGATCAGGTCTACAGCGGTGGCAATGTCGGGCAGGCGCACCACGCACAGCACCGGGCCGAAGATCTCCTCCTTGTAGATCGTCATATCCGGCGTAACGTGATCGAACAGCGTGCCGCCGATGAAGAAGCCGTTGGGGCGGTCCGGTACGCTGTAGTTGCGGCCATCGACAACCAGCGTGGCGCCCTGCTCCACGCCCTCGCCAATCAGGCGCTCGATGCGCTGCTTAGCGGCGGACGTGACCACCGGCCCCATTTCCGCGTCGGACGCCATGCCGTCGCGCACTTTCAGTGCAGCGGTGCGCTCTTTCAGTGCGCCCATCAGCTTGTCCGCCGCATCGCCGACAGCGGCGACAACGGAGATCGCCATGCAGCGCTCGCCCGCCGAACCGTAGGCCGCGCCCATCAGCGCATCGACGGCCATGTCCATGTCAGCATCGGGCATCACCACCATATGGTTCTTGGCGCCGCCCAGCGCCTGCACGCGCTTGCCGTGCGCCGTGCCGCGCGTGTAGATGTATTCGGCAATCGGCGTGGAGCCGACGAAGCTGATCGCCTGCACCAGCGGGTGATCGAGCAGCGCATCCACTGCCACCTTGTCGCCCTGGACCACGTTGAATACGCCATCCGGCAGACCGGCTTCCTTCAGCAGCTTCGCATGCAGCAGCGAAGGCGAGGGATCGCGTTCGGATGGCTTCAGCACGAAGGTATTGCCGCAGGCGATAGCGACAGGGAACATCCACATCGGCACCATTACCGGGAAGTTGAACGGCGTGATG
>DASWYX010000707.1:0-7571 GCA_036404755.1 Pseudoduganella sp. | reverse complement strand
GCCCGGCACGCAAGGCACGCCGGCCTTGATCATCGCCTGCTTGGCCGACACCTTGTCGCCCATCATGCGGATATTGTCCGGACGCGGACCGATGAACACGAAGCCCGACTTTTCGACGCGCTCGGCGAAGTCGGCGTTCTCGGACAGGAAGCCATAACCCGGGTGGATCGCTTCAGCGTCCGTCACTTCGGCGGCGCTGATGATGGCCGGCATATTCAGGTAGGACTGGGCGGAAGGCGCAGGGCCGATGCAGACCGATTCATCGGCAAGTTTCACATACTTGGCGTCCTTGTCGGCCTCGGAGTGCACGACCACGGTCTTGATGCCCATTTCGCGGCACGCGCGCTGAATGCGCAGTGCGATTTCGCCGCGATTGGCAATGAGGATTTTTTCAAACATGGCAGATTCTATGTTTGCGGGCGCCCGGTCCGGCTGGGCGCTCAATGAAGAAGAGGAGATGCTGGCCGCGGCGTCGGTGGCGGCCATAGCCCGGTATTAGCCGATGACGAACAGCGGCTGGCCGAATTCGACCGGTTGGCCGTTTTCAACCAGGATCTGGGTGATGGTGCCCGCCTTGTCCGAGTCAATCTCGTTCAGCAGCTTCATCGCTTCGATGATGCACAGGGTGTCGCCTTCCTTGACGGTGGCGCCCACTTCAACGAATGGAGGGCTGCCAGGAGCGGAGGCGCGGTAGAAGGTGCCGACCATCGGCGACTTGACCACGTGGCCAGTTGGTTCGGCAGCAGCTGCGACAGCTGGGGCGCCGGCAGGAGCGGCAGCCGGTGCGGCCATGGGCGCGGCAGCCGGTGCATAATGTACGGGTGCCTGCGGCTGCATCATGACCATCTGGTTGTGCGCCACGCCGCCGGACTTGACGATGCGTACCTTGCTCTCGCCTTCGGTGACTTCCAGTTCGGCGATGTCCGACTCTGCGACCAGGTCAATCAGCGTCTTCAGCTTGCGTAGATCCATATTGGGGCTCCCTGTCTATCTTGTTATCTTGGTTGTTCTTGTGCGATGCCGCCTCATGAGCCTCATCGCGCCAATTAAGCGCAGATCGCGTAGATTAACTGCTTTTTAGAGCAAAGTCGATGGCTAAGCGGTATCCCTCGATGCCGAGGCCGCAGATCGTACCCTGCGCGATTGCGCTCAGGAAAGAATGGTGGCGGAACTCCTCACGCCGGTAAATATTCGAAATGTGTACTTCTACAAACGGGATGGCGACCCCGGCCAACGCATCGCGCAACGCGACGCTGGTATGGGTGTAGCCGCCCGGATTGATCACGATGAAATCCACACCTTCGCCGCGTGCGGCGTGGATGCGGTCAATCAGCGCTCCTTCATGGTTACTTTGGAAAAAAGTCAGTTGGGCGCCTACTGCTGCAGCTTGTGCCTGCGCAGCCTGTTCTACGTCCGCCAGCGTGGTGGCGCCATAGATTTCCGGCTCGCGCGTCCCCAACAAATTAAGGTTGGGGCCATTAAGAAGCAGCAGGTTTTTTGCCATGTTTCCCTGACCATTTTCCGCGAAAGTTCCGCATTTTGCCGCCAAGTACGGCCAATGGCAAGAGAAAACTATCTTGCAAAAAAGGCTATAGCGCGGCCAGATCGGAGCGAAGCTGATCGAATTTCAGCCGGCCCAGGTAAGTCTTTTTCACTTGGCCGTCGGCGCCAATCAGCACCGTGAATGGCAGGCCGCCCTGGGTGTTGCCGAACTGGCGGGACAACTCGGTGCCGCTCAGGCCTGCCACGTAGACAGGGTAGGCAATATTGAATTTTTTAGCAAATTCGGCAATGTTGGATGGCGAATCAATACCGATGCCAATGATCTGCACCTTCTTGCCGTCGCCCGACTTTTGCAGCTCGGACAGCTCCGGCATTTCTTCCACGCAGGGGCCGCACCAGGGCGCCCAGAAGTTAACCACCAGGGCCTTGCCTTGCCATTGCGACAAGGCCTGCTGCACGCCTTTATCATCCGGCAAGGTCTGGGAGAACATGGCTTTCACGGGACCAGTTACGCCGGCCGGCGCGGTGGCAGTGATGGGGGCGGGCGCCTGTTTCTTGTGGGTGCCGTACCAGGCGCCGGCGGCGGCAAACAGCACCGCGATCACGCCATAGGCGAGAAGGTTTTTCTTATTCATTGATGACTACTGTTAGTTAATAAAGTGCGCACTTCGGCGATGTCATCGCGCAGCAGCTTGTCGCCGGACTTCCGTTTTGCGCCACGAATATCGTCTGTTTCATATAGTTCCACGTGGACGCCTTCCTTCTGCCACATGAAGCTGACCGTTTCCACCGGGTCGAAGCGCGGACCGCGGAAGTGGGGCGATTCGGAAATCTCGATCTGCAGGTTCCTGTTCAGCAGGAAAATCTGGACTTCCTTCGCGCTGTCGGCGAACAGTTGCAGGTGGATGTCGTTGTGCTCGCCGGCGGTGCCGTTCAGCACGGCGCCGGTCAGGAAGGGATTGTACCGTTCCAGCATTTCCATCACCTGCAGTGCCAGCGTGCGCAGGCGAAACAGGCGGGCAGGCTGGGTGTCCGCATTGAACAGGGCGTGATAGAGGCGTACTTCATCCTCGATCTGCGCGTTATCGGGCAATAAATTCTGCAAATCGGCGGCCTGCGCCTCGCCCAGGATCTGGCGCGCGGCCTTGCGCTTTGCCGTGCCATAATCGGCGCCATCTTGCGCCACCAGCCTCGCCGCCGCGGCGGCAATCTCGGTGCGCAGTTCTTCGTTCGGGTTTTGCATCATGAGGCGAATCATACTCTGAACCCGCAAACCGGGTCAGACCCAAGGGTCAGACCCGGTGTTCGGGTTGTAGCCCGCCCTCAGGTAAAATCCCGCTCTTGATACTACAAAGTGTTCACCATGCATATTCACATCCTAGGCATCTGCGGCACCTTCATGGGTGGCCTGGCCGTGCTGGCGAAGGAAGCCGGGCACAAAGTTACCGGCTGCGACGCCAATGTCTACCCGCCGATGAGCACCCAGCTCGAAGCCCAGGGCATTGAACTGATCCAGGGTTTTGGCCCGGAGCAGGTGGACCTGAAGCCCGATCTTTACGTCATCGGCAACGTGGTTTCGCGCGGCAACCCGCTGATCGAAGAAATCATGAACCGCAACCTGCCGTTCATCTCCGGTCCGCAGTGGATTGGCGACCATATATTGAAAGACAAGTGGGTGCTGGCCGTGGCCGGAACCCACGGCAAGACCACCACATCGGCCATGCTGGCCTGGATCCTGGAGCACGCCGGCTATGCGCCAGGCTTCCTGATCGGCGGCATCCCGATGAACTTCGGCATCAGCGCCCGCCTCACCGGCCCCGGTGCGCAATCCGAATTCTTCGTCATCGAGGCGGACGAATACGACACCGCTTTCTTCGACAAGCGCAGCAAATTCGTCCACTACCACGCCAAGACGGCCATCCTGAACAACCTGGAATACGACCACGCCGACATCTTCCCGGATATCGGCGCCATCGAAACCCAGTTCCACCACCTGGTGCGCACGGTGCCCGGCATCGGCCGCGTGGTCGCCAATGCCGACGAAGAGTCGCTGCAGCGCGTGTTGAAGCGCGGCTGCTGGAGCGAAAAAGAGCTGTTCGGCAGCGCGCCCGGCGCCGACTGGACGATGGCCGAGCATGCCGATGGCAGCTTCGACGTCCTCTTCAAGGGCGCCACGGCCGCCACCATCAACTGGCAGCTGACCGGTAAACATAACCGCTCCAACGCCCTGGCCGCGATTGCCGCCGCACGCCATGTGGGCGTGCCCATCGAGGTGGCCGCGAAGGCCTTGGAAAGCTTCCAGAGCGTGAAGCGCCGCATGGAGGTGCGCGGGGTGGTGAACGGCGTGACCGTGTACGACGATTTCGCCCACCATCCAACCGCCATCGAAACCACCGTCGGCGGCCTGCGCCAGAAGCTGAACGCCGGCGGCGGCAAGGCCCGCATCCTCGCTGTGCTGGAGCCGCGCTCCAACACGATGAAGCTGGGCACGATGAAGGATGCGCTGCCCGGCAGCCTGAAAGACGCCGACCTGGTGTTCGGCTTTGGCAGCGAAAAAGCCCTGGGCTGGCGCCTGGGCGACGCCCTGCAGCCGATGGGCGATATCGCTTCCGCCTATGAAGATATCGACGTGATGGTGCAAGCCATCGTGGCGAAGGCGCAGCCGGGCGACCATATCGTCGTCATGAGCAACGGCGGCTTCGGCGGCGTGCACCAGAAACTGCTGGAGGCGCTGAAGTAAATGATCCTGTATCTGCATGGCTTCCGTTCCTCGCCGCTGTCCATGAAGGCGCGCATGACGGGTGAACGGATGGCGCAGCTCGGCCGCTCCGGCGAATATGTCTGCCCCCAGTTGCCCGCGTCGCCCAGTCTGGCGATGGAACAGGCGATGGCCCTGGTGGCGGGCATCCCCACCGGCGAGCTGGCCATCATCGGCTCTTCGCTGGGCGGCTATTACGCGACCTGGATGGCCGAGCGGATCGGCTGCCGCGCGGTGCTGCTCAATCCCGCCATCGTGCCCCAGATCAGCCTTGACCGGCATGTGGGCGTGACCACCGAATACCACTCGGACAAGCCCTTCGAATTCAAGCGTGAATATATAGACGAACTGCACGCCCTGGCCGTGCCGCAGATCACGCAGCCGGAGCGCTACTTCCTGATTGCCGCCACCGGCGACGAAGTGCTGGACTACCGCGACATGGTCGCCCACTATCCCGGCGCGCGCCAGACCGTGATCCAGGGCAGCGACCACGCCATCAGCGAATACGCCAGCTATGTGGATGAAGTGCTGGCGTTCTGCGGCGTGGGCGGTCAGAAGTGAAGGGCCAGTCGCTGCATCAGGCGAACTGGCATGGTCATGTTCTCGCGACCAATCCGCCGCACGCGCTGCGCCACTGGCTGACGGGCAGCGGTTCGCTGACCGCCAAGCTGAAGGCGCACAGTGCGAGCTTCCGCGTGCAGGTGCTGCACCAGCAGCCGTCCATCTGCCTGGCCGACGAAGCCAATGCCATCGGCCAGCACCGGCCGGTGCGCGTGGTGGAGAGGGAGGTGCTGCTGCGGTGTGATAATACGCCTGTGGTGTTCGGCCACACGGTGGTGCCGATGTCCGCGGACGCTTCCGACTGGCCGCTGTTCAGCGCCTTGGGCGAGCGCTCGCTCGGCAGTACGCTGTTCGGCGACCCGATGGTCAGGCGCGGCGAACTCGAATTTGCCCGCCTGCGCGCGACGCATCCGTTGGCCCGCCGCGTGCGCGCGGCGCTGGCGAAGAACGGCTGCGCCGTGCCGGACGACCACTTGCTGTATGCACGCCGCTGCCTCTACCGCCGCAACGAAGGCACGCTGCTCGTGACCGAGGTCTTTTTGCCCGCGGTCCTGGAATTAAAAATGTCGGGGTCTGACCCCGACGAAATCAGGAACACCAAATGAATGTATTTTTCGAAGAATCCGGCGATTTCAAGGTCGGCACCGTATTGAGCCAGGCGGGCGAGGCCTACCAGGTTGAAATGGCCAGCGGCAAGCGCAACAAGGTCAAGGCCAAGGATATCCTGCTGCAGTTCGACAAGCCGTCGCCGGCCGAACTGCTGGAGCAGGCCAAGGCCATCGCCGCCGACGTGGACCTGGACTTCCTGTGGGAAGTGGCGGGCGAAGAGGAATTCGGCTTCGCCGAGCTGGGCGCCGAGTATTTCGGCCACGCCCCGCAGCCGGCCGAAGCGGCGGGCCTGATCCTGAGCCTGCACTCCTCGCCGATCTACTTCCACAAGAAGGGGCGCGGGCGCTACAAGAAAGCGCCGGAGCAGACGCTGAAAGCCGCGCTGGCGGGCATCGAAAAGAAAAAGCAGCAAGCCATCATCCAGCGCCAGTACGCGGACGAGCTGAAGGAAGGAAAGCTGCCGGCGTCGATGCAGAACATCGTGCAGCAGCTGCTGTTCAAGCCGGACAAGAACACCATCGAATGGAAGGCCCTGGAAACGGCCTGCGACGAGCTGCATACCTCGCCGGCGCGCCTGATGCTGAGCACCGGCGGCATCGCCACGCCGAAGGACCTGCACATGGCGAAGTTCCTGTTCGAGAACTTCCCGAAAGGCCACGCCTTCCCGGACCTGCCCGTGCCGCAGGCGCCGGCCGGCCTGCCGCTGGCCGCGGTGGAAGCTTTCTCCATTGACGACGTGACCACCACCGAGATCGACGATGCCTTCTCCGTCGTGCACCTGGACGATGGCAAGGTCCGCATCGGCATCCACATTGCCGCGCCGGGCCTGGGCATCAAGCCGGAAGACGCGGTGGACAAGCTGGCGCGCGGCCGCATGTCCACCGTCTATATGCCGGGCGACAAGATCACCATGCTGCCGGATTCGATCGTCGATGCGTTCACGCTGGCCGAGGGCAAGACCTGCCCGGCGCTGTCGCTGTACGCCGTGCTGGACCCGAGCGACTGGTCCGTGATCTCGACCGAAACGAAGCCCGAACTGGTGCCGATCGCGAACAACCTGCGCCACAACGACCTGGATGAAGTGGTCAACGAGGAATCGCTGGCCGCCGGCACGGGCGAGTATCCGCGCAAGGCGGAACTGACCTTGTTGTGGGGCTGGGCCCAGCACCTGGAAAAAGGCCGCATGGCCAAGCGCGAAGCCTTTGGCCTGAAGCCGGAGCAGAACAACCGCGTCGACTTCAACTTCTATGTGGAAGACGATGTCGTCACCATCACCCGCCGCAAGCGCGGCGCGCCGCTGGACAAGATCGTGGCCGAGCTGATGATCTTCGCCAACAGCACCTGGGGCAAGATGATGCACGACCACGGCGTGCCCGGCATCTATCGCAGCCAGACGCCGGGCGCCGGCGGCTGGAACGCCAAGCTGCAGGTGCGCATGGTCACCCACGCCGCGCCGCACCAGGGCCTGGGCGTGGACCAGTATGCATGGTCCACCTCCCCGCTGCGCCGCTACACCGACCTGGTGAACCAGTGGCAGATCCTGGCCTGTGCCCAGAACGGCGTGACCGCGCCGCTGGTGGCGCCGTTCAAGCCCAAGGACGCCAACCTGTTCGCCATCGTGTCCGCCTTCGACGCGGCCTATGGCGCCTACGCCGACCACCAGGCCAATATGGAGCGCTACTGGTGCCTGCGCTGGCTGGGTCAGAACGATGCGAAGGAAGTCGAGGCGGTGGTGCTGAAGGATGAAGTGCTGCGCCTGACCGAGATCCCGCTGGTGCTGCGCCTGCCGGGCATGCCGTCCGTGGCGCGCGGCTCGCATGTGAAGCTGGATGTGCTGCGCTGGGATGAGGTCGACCTTTCCATCGAAACGCGCCTGCAGGAAGGCTCGATTGCGCTGCCGACCGAGGCCGTGCCTGAAGAGGAAGAGGAGGAGGCCCCGCCCGCAACGGAACAGCCGACCGATGCGGCGGCCGAAACCGCGGAGCTGGCCAGCGAAACTGTTGTTACCGAGCCTGGTCCGCAGTAAACCTAAAACCGGGTCAGACCCAAGGGTCAGACCCCGTGCCCGCGGCCGTCGCGTATAAGGGTCAGACGGGGACGCCGAGGCCCTTGGGTCTGACCCAGGGCCTGGGGTTTAGTT
>DASWYX010000706.1:0-3600 GCA_036404755.1 Pseudoduganella sp. | reverse complement strand
ACTCCGGTACCGCTGAAGCAAACCGCGTGCTGACCCAGGCCGAGCGCCTGGCGGATGCCCAGGCCGTGCAACTGCCCTACCTGATCGTGGCTGCCGTGCTAGTGGTCCTGGCGATCGTGATCGCACGCTTCCCGCTGCCTTCGCTGCACCACGCGGCCATGAACCGAGCATCGAAGGAGGAGCGCGCGAAGATGTCGCTGTGGCGCCACCGCAATCTCGTGTTCGGCGTGCCGGCCATCTTCATTTACCTGATCGCTGAAATCGGCGTCGCCAACCTGTTCATCAACTTCGTATCGCAGCCGGAAATCGGCAACGTCAATCACGAACAGGGCGCGCACTACCTGTTCCTGCTGTGGGGCGGCATGATGGTGGGCCGCTTCATCGGCAGTGCCGCAATGCGCAAGACCAGCGCTGAACGCGTACTCGCCTTCTGCAGCATCGGCGCCTGCGTCGTCATGCTGATTGCGGCCCTGGGCACCGGTCACCTTGCCATGTGGGCGCTGATTTCCGTGGGCCTGTTCCACTCCGTGATGTTCCCCACCATCTTCACTCTCGGCATCAAGGGCCTCGGCCCGCTGACGGAAGAAGGCGCCGGCCTGCTGATCATGGCCATCGCCGGCGGCGCACTGGTTGTCGTCCAGGGCTGGCTGGCCGACACCTTTGGCCTGCAGATCTCCTTCCTGCTGACCGCCGCCTGCGAACTGTACGTGCTGTTCTACGCCATGTGGGGCGCCAGGCCAACCAACGCCTTCCCCGACGAACACGTGGAATGATCCATGAGCCGACGGAGGCGTGGCGCCTGAATCAGGCGCTGCGCAGCTGTTCGCCGACGGGCAGCTTGCGCAGGCGCTTCCCTGTCGCCGCATGCACCGCGTTGACCAGCGACGGGAACAGCGCTGCCGTTCCCGGCTCGCCCATGCCGCCCGGTGCTTCGGTGCTCGCCACGATATGCACTTCGATCGCCGGAGTTTCTCCCATGCGCATCACACGCACGTCGTGGAAATTCGACTGCAGCACACGGCCTTGCTCCACGGTCGCTTCGCCCCACAGGGCAGCCGAAATGCCGTAGATGACCGCGCTCGTGATCTGGGCCTTGATGGTGTCCGGATTCACGGCTACGCCCGGGTCCACCGCGGCCACCACGCGTTGCACGGCCACTTCGCCGTCCGCCCCCACGGCGACCTGCGTGACCAGCGACAGATACGTGCCAAACACATACTGCAGCGATACGCCGCGCCCCTGGCCTGCCGGCAGCTGCCTGCCCCAACCGGATTTTTCGGCAGCCAGCTGCAACACCTTTTTGGCGCGCGGATTCCTGTCCAGCAGCGCCGCACGGTAGGCAACCGGATCCTTGTTGGCCGCCGCCGCCAGTTCGTCCATGAAGCTCTCGACGACAAACACGTTATGCGCCGGCCCCACGCCGCGCCAGAAGCCGGTCGGCACCGGTGGATCATAGTTCACATACTCGAGCAGGAAATTCGGCACCGCATAGGGAATTTCGGCGGCGCCTTCCACCGTCTCCGAATCGAAGCCATTGACGAAGGCCGGCGGGAAGAAGCGCTTGAGGGTTGAAGGCCCGGTCATGCGATGGCTCCACGCCACGGGCATGCCTTCGGCGTCGACCACGGCACTGAGCTTGTCGACAAAGGCGCCGCGATAGATGTCGTGCTGGATATCCTCTTCACGGCTCCATGTCACCTTGACAGGACCTTTGACGTGCTTGCCGATCTGTACGGCGCGCGCCACCATGTCCGGCTCCAGGCGCCGTCCGAAGCTGCCGCCCAGATAATGGTTGTGCACGACGACTTTTTCCACCGGCAGGCCGGCGACCTTGCCTGCCACTTTCTGCGCGATCGTCATGATCTGCGTGCCAAGCCAGATTTCGCAGCCGTCATCCTTCACGTGGACGGTGCAGTTGACCGGTTCCATCGCCGCGTGGATCAGGAAGGGCTGCTGGTAGACGGCCGCGATCTGCCTGCCGGCTGCTTTGGCCGGATCGCCGTCCTGCCTCACTTTCGCGCCCGCGCTCTCCGACGCGGCCATCATCGCGCTTTGGATGGAGGCGTTGCTGACGTTCGCATTGGGTCCAGCATCCCATTCAATGACCAGCGCGGCCAGGCCTTTGCGCGCGGCGCCGGTGTGGTCCGCCACGACGGCCACGCAGTCATCCAGCCTGACGACCTGGCGCACGCCCTTGACGGCCAATGCCTTGCTGTCGTCCACGCTGCGCAGCTTCCCGCCGAAGGCCGGCGCCTGCGCCAGCGCTGCGAACTTCATCCCGGGGACCATCGCATCGATGCCGTATTTTGCGCTGCCATTGACCTTCAACGGCGAGTCCAGGCGCTTGACCGGCTTGCCGAGCAGCTTGAAGTCGGCCGGCTGCTTGAGGGGCACGTCCTTCGGCACAGGCAGGGCCGCCGCTTTTGCCGCCAGCGCGCCATACTTCAGGCGCCTGCCGCTGGGGCGATGCACTACTTCGCCATGCTCCGCGTAGCAGTCGGACGGATTCGCTTTCCACTGTCCGGCCGCCGCCTCGATCAGCATCAAGCGCGCGGCGGCGCCGGCCTGCCGCATCGGCAGGAAGGCGCCGCGCATCGTCGTCGAACCGCCGGTCATTTGGAGCTGGAAGATCGGGTTGGCATACAGCTTGTCGCTGGCGGGGGCGTGGCGCAGCCTGACCTGCTTCATGTCCACTTCAAGTTCCTCGGCCACCAGCATCGGCACGGAAGTGTAAGTGCCCTGCCCCATTTCGATATAGGGCATGGTAATCGTGACCTGGCCGTCCGCGCCAAGCAGCACGAAGGCGTTCGGTTCGAAGTTCGCATCCGGAGCGGAGGCTTGCGCCCCGGCGCGGCCCGGCATGATGCCGAAGGAGACGCCGAGCAGCAGGCCTCCGCCCGCGGCGCTGGCCGCCAGGAAGGAGCGGCGCGACAAATTGGGCTGGTCGTCCTTACGCATGCTTGCCTCCCGCCAGTTCTTTCGCAGCCGCCTTGATGCCTTCGCGGATGCGTGGATAGGTGCCGCAGCGGCAGATATTGCCGTTCATCGCCGCATCAATATCGCTATCCGTCGGCGCCTTGTTCGTTTTCAGCAGGGCCGCCGCCGACATCAGCTGGCCGGACTGGCAATAGCCGCACTGCACGACGTCCAGCGCGAGCCAGGCGTTCTGCAGGGCAGCGCCGATCTTCGAATCGCCCAGCGCTTCAATGGTACTGATATTCTTGTTGCCGACCATGTCCACGCTGGTCAGGCACGAGCGGGTCGGCTGCCCATCGACATGCACCGTGCACGCGCCGCACAGTCCCTGGCCGCAGCCGAATTTGGTGCCGGTCATGCCCAGCACATCGCGCAGCACCCACAGTACGGGCGTATCGCCGTCGACATCGACCTTGTGGTTCTTGCCATTCACATTCATTTTCATTTCCTCGGTATGAAAACACGGCCCAATGTTCGCAGAACATGAGCTGTTAAATGGGACGTAAATCCCACCATTCCGGCCTTGATGTAAGATGTGACACCACCAGGCGCCGAGGACACTAATGGCCGACCGAGGACGTCCCGCAGGAACTGCCAGGCCGTGGAAAGGCCGGCTGGTCTTCT
>DASWYX010000705.1:0-12448 GCA_036404755.1 Pseudoduganella sp. | reverse complement strand
GGAACCGTAAATCGCGGAAGCGCCGCCTTTCAGCACTTCAACGCGCTCCACCGCTTCGGTGGGGATGATGTTCAGGTCGGCAAACACTTTCTGGCCGTCGTCGGCCAGGCCATAGGGCGCGATGCGGCGGCCGTTCAGCAGCACCAGCGTGGAGGCGGCGCCCAGGCCGCGCAGCGAAATGCCGGAAGCGCCAGCCGCAAAGCCGGAACCGAAAGTGGTGGGCACGGAGCCCTGGTTGTCGACAGCCAGGGTTTGCAGCAATTCGGCGACCGTGGTCTTGCCCGACTTCTCGATGTCGGCGCGGCTCACGGTCTGCACGGGATTGGACGTTTCAGCCTGAGCGCGGCGGATGTTGGTGCCGGTGATTTCAACGCGCTGGATGGGCTGGTTCGGATCGGGCCCGGTGGTCTGGGCTTGTGCGGCGAAGGAGGACAGCAGAAGGGGCGTGATTGCGAGAGGAAAAGCTCGTCGCAATACGCCGGGTAAGGGGCGCATTCGATGCATGGCAATTCTCCAGAAATTAAAGTGGTTTTCGTGAGAGAACTGCCGTTATATGCTTTTTTGCTAAGATGAGTTCGGTTTTGGTGGTTTGTGCGCAACACAATTCCTGCCGACAATGGGCTTGCCAAACCTCGCTAACTGTTGTTATAGTGGTTCAAAGTTAATGGATTTTTTCGTCATGCAGCGCTTCGTCTTCTTTACCGGTTACTTTTACTTTAGCCATTCCAGCCCCAAGGCGGTGGAGTAGCGGCCGGTTCACGTAGCAGCAAAACGAGGATCCCAGCAGATACCAAGAGACCGCCAGAGATGGCGGTTTTTTTTTACCCAAACTCCCAGGAGAAATGATCATGCAACGCACCGACGACTTGCGCATCCGCGAAATGAAGGAACTGACCCCGCCTTCGCACCTGATTCGCGAATTCCCCTGCACCGACGCCGCATCCACGACCGCGTCCAACGCGCGCGTCGCCCTGCATCGCATCCTGCACGCCCAGGATGACCGCCTGATGGTGGTGATCGGCCCGTGCTCGATCCACGATCCGAAAGCAGCGATGGAATATGCGCGCCGCCTGGTGCAGGTGCGCGAACGCCTGAAGGATGACCTGGAAATCGTGATGCGCGTCTATTTCGAGAAGCCACGCACCACGGTGGGCTGGAAGGGCTTGATCAACGATCCGTACATGGACAACAGCTTCCGCATCAACGATGGCCTGCGCATGGCGCGCGAACTGCTGCGCGACATCAATGAACTGGGCCTGCCGGCAGGCACCGAATTCCTGGACGTGATCAGCCCGCAGTACATCGCCGACCTGATTGCCTGGGGCGCGATCGGCGCGCGTACCACGGAATCGCAGGTGCACCGCGAGCTGGCTTCCGGCCTGTCCTGCCCGGTGGGCTTCAAGAACGGCACGGATGGCAATACCAAGATCGCGGTGGAAGCGATCAAGGCCGCATCGCAGCCGCATCACTTCCTGTCCGTGACCAAGGGCGGCCACTCGGCCATCGTGTCCACCAACGGCAACGAGGATTGCCACATCATCCTGCGCGGCGGCAAGACCCCGAACTACGATGCGGCGAGCGTGGAAGAAGCGTCGAAGGCCATTGCCGGCTATGGCCTGGCAGCGCGCCTGATGATCGACGCTTCGCACGCCAACAGCTCGAAAAAGCCGGAGAACCAGGTGCCGGTGTGCGCCGATATCGCGAAGCAGGTGGCGGGCGGCGATACCCGCATCGTCGGCGTGATGGTCGAGTCTCACCTGGTGTTCGGCCGCCAGGACCTGGTGCCGGGCAAGGAGCTGGTCTACGGCCAGTCGGTCACCGACGGCTGCATCGACTGGGATTCCAGCGTGCAGGTGCTGGAAGGTCTGGCGGAAGCCGTTCGCCAGCGTCGCCTGAAAGGCGAGTAAAATCCGGTTCCATTCTGTGAAACTTGAGGAAGCCAATGCAAGACAGTGAAGTGAGCGAAGGCCAGGAGCCGGCGCACAATCCCGAAGACCGCTATTTCATTACTGCGCTGGCTCGCGGACTGGAGGTGCTGTCCTGCTTCCGTTCCGCGGACAAGGAATTGACCAACCAGCAGATCGCCGAGCGCTGCGGCTTGCCCAAGTCCACCGTCACGCGCTTCACCTACACGCTCACCAAGCTAGGTTACCTGGTGCAGGATGAAACAGGGCGCTTTGGCCTGGGCACGGCGACGCTGGGCCTGGGAAGCGCAATGCTGTCGCGCCTGGACATCCGCCAGATGGCGCGCCCGATGATGCAGGAGCTGGCCGATTTTTCCGGCACCACGGTATCGATCGCGGTGCGCGACCGGCTGTCGATGATCTGCGTGGAAGTGTGCCGCAGCTCGGCGGCGCTGTCGATGTCGCTGCAGGTCGGCTCGCGCATCCAGCTGGCGGCGTCCTCGATCGGCCGCGCCTACCTGGTGCGGGCGACGGAGCAGGAGCGCAAGGATATCCTCAGCCGCGCCAATGAGCTGGACGAAGACGCGTACCAGAAAATGCGCCAGGGCCTGGACAAGGCCTTGCACGACCAGGAGCAGTTCGGCTGCACAACGTCCTTCGGCGACTGGCAGAAGGATGTCAACGGCATCGCGGTCGGCTTCCTGCCGATCGGCGGCAACCAGATCATGTCCATCAACTGCGGCGGCCCCGCCTCCAGTGTTACGCCACAGTTCCTCCTCGACGAAGTTCGTCCCCGCCTGATCGAGATCGCGTCGCGGCTCGAATCCTGAGTTCTTAAAACCCGATGCCAGACCTGGTGGCTGCCACGGCGTGGCAGCCAGCTGTTCCGCGCCGCCTGCCGTGGCGAACGCCCAGGTGCGGCCGGTCGCCGGCTTTTGCCGTGATTTCTCCGCTGTGCTACACTGAATAAATCGCGAAACCATGTTTCGCTGTGCAAAACATTGGAGGGCGCACGTAATGTCGGACCGTCATTTCCCTTTCTGGCCGAAAGGCCTGCCGCGGCAACTCACCCTGCCGCAGACCAATCTGTTCTACAACCTCGAGGTCTCGGCCACGCGCTACCCGGACAAGCCGTGCCTGATCTTCTACGACACTCCCCTCAGCTACGCCGAATTCAAGGACGAGGCCGAGCGCCTGGCCGGCTACCTGCAGCAGCACTGCGGCGTCGGCCACGGCGACCGCGTGCTGCTGTATATGCAGAACAGCCCGCAATTCATGCTGGCCTACTACGCTATCCTGCGCGCCAACGCCGTCGTGGTGCCGGTCAATCCGATGAACCTGACCAATGAGCTGCGCCACTACGTCAGCGACACCGGCGCGACGACCATCTTCGCGCCGCAGGACCTGTATGCGCAGGTCGAGCCTCTTCTCGGCCATGGCCTGCGCCATGCCGTCGTAGCGACCTATTCCGATTACCTGAAACGCCCGACGGACCTGAAGGTGCCGGAATTCGTGTCCGCTCCGCGCCACGCGGTCAGCGGCGACGGGGTGGTGGCGTGGCACGATGCGCTGGCGCTGCATTGCAAGCCCGGTCCCATCACCGCCGGTCCGGACGACCTGTGCGTGATGCCCTACACATCCGGCACCACCGGCCACCCGAAAGGCTGCATGCACACCCACCGCAGCACGATGTTCAACGCGGTCGCCAGCAAGCACTGGTTCGGTTCGCAGCAGGACGCCGTGGCGCTGGCCGTGCTGCCGTTCTTCCACGTGACCGGCATGCAGGGCAGCATGAATTCCCCGCTGTACAGCGGCGCCACCATTGTGCTGATGGCGCGCTGGGACCGCGAAATGGCGGCCGAATGCATCCGCCGTTACCGCGTCACCGCGGCCCAGCTGATTTCGACGATGGTGGTGGACCTGCTTTCGAGTCCGCGCGTGGCGGAATATGACCTGTCGAGCATTGCCCGCATGAGCGGGGGCGGCGCCGCGATGCCGGACGCGATCGCGAAGAAGATGCATAGTCTGCTCGGCATCGCCTATATCGAGGGCTATGGCATGTCCGAAACGATGGCCGCCACCCATATCAATCCGGACCAGCATCCCAAGCGCCAGTGTCTCGGCATCCCCATCTTCGGCGTCGATGCCCGCGTGATCGACCCGTCGACAATGCGCGAACTGCCGCCCGGCGAGGTTGGCGAGATCATCGTGCATGGCGACCAGGTGATGCAGGGTTACTGGAACAATCCGGACGCGAATCGTGATGCCTTCGTCGAGATCGACGGCAAGCGCTTCCTGCGCACGGGCGACCTGGCCCAGGTCGATGAGGAAGGCTATTTCTTCATGGTCGACCGCCTGAAGCGCATGATCAATGCGTCCGGCTTCAAGATCTGGCCGGCCGAAGTGGAAGCAATGATGTACCTGCACCCGGCGATCCGCGAAGTCTGCGTGATCGGCGCCAGCGACGAGCACCGTGGCGAGACCGTCAAGGCAGTCGTGGTACTGAAGGATGGCATGAGCGGCAGCGTGGCGGAGAAGGATATCGTCGACTGGGCGCACCGGAACATGGCGGCCTACAAGAGCCCGCGCATTGTCGAATTCCGCGACGCGCTGCCGAAGTCCGCCACCGGCAAAGTGCAGTGGCGCGCGCTGCAGGAAGAGCAGAACGCGCGGGCGTGAATCCCGATGTTTGAGTCTTGACGGCGCCGGTAGGAGATCCCGGCGCCGTTTTTTTTGTTCGTTCGATTCTGCCAGCGCAAATTGGTGGGCGCGCACCGGGGCGGGCGCGCAAAGCGTTGCCGCTTGCTTCATTTCGGAACTATGAACCGCATAGCGAAACAAAATCGCCGTGCCGTCGTTTGCAGAGCTCGGAAAATTGGAGTATCGTTAGTCTCATGCGCGAAATATGAAACACAGTTTCGCATAGCGAACCAAGTCAAGGAGCGATAATGAATTCCGGCACACCTATGGCCGTCGTCAGGACTGAACTGCGTGACGGCATTCTTCTGGTAACCATCGATAACGCGCCGGTCAATGCGCTGGGTGTCGATGTACGTAGCGGGCTGCTGGCGGCCGTCGAGGCGGCGGACGCGGATCCGGCCGTAGTGGCGGTGCTGCTGACGGGCGCGGGCCGCAATTTCATCGGCGGCGCCGATATCCGCGAATTCGGCAAGCCGCCGCTGTCGCCGGCACTGCCCGAGGTGTGCAACCGCATCGAGGCATGCGGCAAGCCAGTGATCGCGGCGATCCACGGCCCCGCGCTGGGCGGCGGTCTTGAAATTGCGCTGGCGGCGCACTACCGCGTCGCCTTGCCTGGCGCGAAACTGGGCTTGCCGGAAGTGCTGCTTGGCCTTCTGCCGGGCGCCGGCGGCACCCAGCGCACGCCGCGCCTGATCGGCGCCAAAGCGGCGCTGGACCTGATGCTGAGCGGCCGCCATGTGAGCGCCGGCGAAGCGCACCGGCTTGGGCTGGTCGATTGCCTGTCCGGCGGCGACAACCCGGTGGAAGCAGGCCTGGTTTACACCCGCCAGTTGCTGGCCGCGGGTGGCTCGGTGCGCCGTACGCGCGACGCTGGCGCGCTGGATAACCGTGAAGAGCAGCTGGCGGCAATCGGGCAGGCGCGCGCCGCCACGGCCAAAACTTCGCGCGGCCTGTTCTCGCCGATGAAAATCATCGAAGCAGTGCAGGGCGCCCTCGACCTGCCGTTCGACGAAGGCATCGCCCTGGAACGCAAGCTGTTCCGCGAATGCCTGGAAAGCCCGCAGCGTGCTGGCCTGGTGCACGTCTTCTTCGCCGAACGCGAGGCGGCGAAGGCGCCTGAAACGCAGACTGCATATCCCCGTCCGCTCACGCGCATCGGCGTGGTGGGTGGCGGCACGATGGGCGCCGGCATTGCGGTTTCCGTGCTGGACGCGTGCCTGCCGGTGACCATGATCGAGCGCGATGAAGCGGCGCTGGCGCGCGGCCGCGCCAATGTGGAAAAGGTCTACGACGGCCTGGTCGCCAAGGGCCGCATGACGCCCGAAGCGAAAGCGGCCGTGATGGCGCGCTGGTCCGGCAGCACCTCTTACGACGCCCTGGGCCAGGCCGATCTCGTGATCGAAGCGGTATTCGAAGACATGGAAGTCAAGAAAGCCGTATTCGCGGAACTTGACCGCGTGTGCAAGCCTGGCGCCGTACTGGCAACCAATACCTCCTACCTCGATATCGACCAACTGGCGGCATCGATCCTGCGCCCGCAGGACGTGATCGGCCTGCACTTCTTCTCGCCGGCCAACCTGATGAAACTGCTGGAGATCGTGGTTCCGTCCAAGGTGGCGCCGGACGTTGTGGCCACGGCCTTCGAGCTGGCAAGGAAGCTGCGCAAGACGCCAGTACGCGCCGGCGTATGCGATGGCTTCATCGGCAACCGCGTGCTGGCTGTGTACCGCCAGGTGGCGGACTACATGATGGAAGACGGCGCCTCGCCGTACGAGATCGACCACGCCGTGCGCGAATTCGGCTATCCGATGGGGCCTTATCAAATGTCCGACCTGGCCGGCGGCGACATCGGCTGGGCCACGCGCAAGCGCCGCGCAGCCACGCGCGACCCGCGTGCGCGCTACGTGCACATCGCCGACCGCCTGTGCGAACGCGGCTGGTTCGGCCAGAAGACGGGCCGCGGCTATTACCGGTATGCCGACGGTGCGCGCAGCGGAACGCCCGATCCGGAAGTCGTGGCCATCATCGACGCGGAACGCGAAATCGCCGGCGTGAAGCCGCGCAGCTTCAGCGGCGAAGAAATCATGCGCCGCTATATGGCAGCGATGATCAACGAAGGCGCGAACGTCGTGCACGAAAAGATTGCCCTGCGTCCCCTCGATGTGGACGTGACCTTCGTCTACGGCTACGGCTTCCCACGCTACCGCGGCGGCCCGATGAAGTATGCCGACATGGTCGGCCTGCCGAAGATCCTGGCCGACATCCGTGAATTCGCGAAAGAAGATCCGCTGTTCTGGAAACCCTCGCCGCTGCTGGTGGAGCTGGTTGAACGCGGCGCCGATTTCGCAAGCCTCAACAAATAAACCCAAGGAGTCAAGCAATGCGCGAAGCCGTAATCGTTTCAACCGCCCGTACCCCGCTGACCAAGGGCCACCGCGGCGAATTCAATATTACCCCCGGCCCGACGCTGGCTGCCTTCGCAGTGCGCGCCGCCGTCGAGCGTTCGGGCGTGGACCCGGAGATGTTCGAGGACGCCATCCTCGGCTGCGGTTACCCGGAAGGCACCACGGGACGTAATATCGCCCGCCAGACCGTGATCCGCGCCGGCCTGCCGATCACCACGACCGGCGTCACCGTCAGCCGCTTCTGCGCTTCCGGCCTGGAGGCGATTGCCGTGGCCGCGGGACGCATCATCGTCGACGGCGCACCGGCCGTGATTGCCGGCGGCGTGGAAAGCATTTCGCAAATCCGCACTCGCGACGACGGCAGCTCGGGCATCGACCCATGGATGAAAGAGCACAAGTCCGACCTGTATATGCCCATGATCGACACGGCCGACGTGGTGGCCGCCCGCTACGGCATCAGCCGCGAAGCCCAGGACCGCTTTTCCGTCGAGAGCCAGCGCAAGACGGCCGAAGCGCAGCAGGCCGGCCGCTACCGCGACGAGATCATCGCCTGCAGCACCACCATGGCATTCAAGGACAAGGAAACCGGCGAAGTCACCAGGCGCGAAGTGACGGTGGACCGCGATACCTGCAACCGTCCCGGCACCACCTATGAGGCGCTGGCCAAGCTGCAGCCGGTGATGGGCGCGGACAAGTTCATCACCGCCGGCAACTCCTCGCAGTTTGCGGACGGTGCATCGGCCTGCGTGATGATGGAAGCGAAGGAAGCCGCGCGCCTGGGGCTCACTCCGCTGGGCGCCTTCCGCGGAATGGCGCTAGCGGGCGTGGAGCCGGACGAGATGGGCATCGGTCCCGTGTTCGCCGTGCCCAGGCTGCTCAAGCGCCACGGCCTGCGCGTCAGCGATATCGACCTGTGGGAGCTGAACGAAGCCTTCGCTTCCCAGGCCATCTACTGCCAGCAGCAGCTTGGCATTCCGGACGAGCGCCTGAACGTGAACGGCGGTTCGATCTCGATCGGCCATCCCTTCGGCATGACGGGCGCCCGCCTGGCCGGCCACGTGCTGCTGGAAGGCCGCCGCCGCAAGGCGAAATATGCCGTGGTCACGATGTGCATCGCCGGCGGCATGGGCGCGGCGGCCCTGTTTGAAATCTACTGAATCGAGGAATCACATGGACCTGAATTTCACCCCTGAAGAAGAAAGCTTCCGCAGCGAAGTGCGCGCCTTTCTGGCCGAAAAACTGCCGAAGCACCTGTCCGACAAGGTCGCCAACGGCAAGCACCTGAGCAAGGCGGACATGGAGGAATGGCACGCCATCCTGAATGAACGCGGCTGGCTGGCCAACCACTGGCCGCGCGAGTATGGCGGCACCGGCTGGAACGCCGCCGAAAAATTCATTTTCGAGAACGAGTGTTCGCTGGCCAATGCGCCGCGCATCCTGCCGTTCGGAGTGAGCATGCTGGGCCCCGTGCTGATCAAATACGGCAACGAGGCACAGAAGCGCTACTGGCTGCCGCGCATCCTGAACGGCGACGACTGGTGGTGCCAGGGCTATTCGGAACCGGGCGCCGGTTCCGACCTGGCGGCCGTGAAGACCAGCGCCGTGCGCGGCGTCGACGCGCAGGGCGAGCACTACATCGTCAACGGCCAGAAGACCTGGACCACGCTGGGCCAGCACGCCAACATGATCTTCTGCCTGGTGCGCACCGACCGCGAAGCCAAGCAGCAGGAGGGCATCAGCTTCCTGCTGATCGACATGAATACGCCGGGCGTGGAAGTGCGCCCCATCCTCACCCTGGATGGCGAGCATGAAGTCAATGAAGTGTTCTTCACCGATGTGCGGGTGCCGGCCGAGAACCTGGTGGGCGAGGAGAACCGCGGCTGGACCTGCGCCAAATACCTGCTGACCTATGAGCGCACCAATATCGCCGGCGTCGGCTTCTCGGTAGCCGGCTTGCGCCGCCTGAAGGAAATCGCCGCGCGCCAGACGCGCCACGGCAAGCCGCTGCTGGAAGATCCGGGCTTCGCAGCGCGCCTCGCCTTGGTCGAAATCGACCTGGAAAACATGAAGACGACCAACCTGCGCATGATCGCCGGGGTGGCCGGCGGCGGCGTGCCTGGTGCGGAGAGCTCGATGCTGAAGATCCGCGGCACCGAGATCCGCCAGGAGATCCTGGCGCTGACACGGCGTGCCATGGGCGTCTACGCTCGCCACTTCACGCAGGACATGCTCGATGCCGGTTACGACGGCCCGCAATTCGGCCACGCCTTTGCCGCAGCCGCGTCGGCGCAGTACTTCAACAACCGCAAGCTGTCGATCTTCGGCGGCTCCAACGAAATTCAGAGGAACATCATCTCCAAGATGATCCTCGGCCTGTAAGGACAAGATCATGAACTTCGAACACACTGAAGAACGGCGCATGCTGGCGGACAGCCTGAACCGCTTCATCTCCGAGCAGTACCACATCGAGAAGCGCCACCACATTGCCGCGTCCAGCCAGGGTTATTCGACGGAATTCTGGCAGCAGTTTGCGGAACTGGGCGTCATCGCCGCCTTGCTGCGCGAAGAGGATGGCGGCTTTGGCGGCGCCGGCTTCGATATCGCCGTCGTCTTCGAAGCGTTGGGGCGCGGCCTGGTCATCGAACCCTTCCTCGGCAGCGCCGTGATGGCCGCCGAAGCCCTGGCGGCCGCCGGCCGTGCGCTGGATGGCATCGCCGATGGCAGCACCATCGCCGGCTTCGCCCACGATGAACCGGACAGCCACTACGAACTGGCCCGCGTGCAAACGCGCGCCGAACGCAGCGGCGGCGGCTGGCTGCTGAACGGCGCCAAGGCGGCCGTGCTGCAGGGCGAAGCGGCGGAGCTGTTCGTCGTCTCGGCCCGCACTTCGGGCGACGTCGAGAGCGAGACCGGTATCTCGCTGTTCCTGGTGCCGAAAGATGCCGCCGGCGTCAGCGTGCTGGGTACGCCGACTATCGACGGCGGCCGCGTGGCCGAACTGACGCTGGACAATGTGAAACTGGAAGCGGACGCGCTGCTGTGCGAGGAAGGGCAGGGCTTTGCGCTGCTGGAACGCGTAATCGGGCGCGGCGTGCTGGCGCTGTGCGCGGAAAGCCTGGGCGCGATGGAAGCGGCCAAGGCGGCGACGCTGGAATACCTGCGCACGCGCAAGCAGTTCGGCGCGCCGATCGGCAAATTCCAGGCGCTGCAGCACCGCATGGCCGACCTGTTGCTGGAAATCGAGCAGGCCCGTTCGGCCGTGATCAATGCCGCCGCCGCGCTGGATGCGGACCGCATCACGCGCGAGCGCGCACTGTCCGCGGCCAAGACCACCATTGGCCGCATTGGTACGCTGGTGGCCGAGGAATGCATCCAGCTGCATGGCGGCATCGGCATGACGTGGGAACTGCCGCTGGCCCACTACGCCAAACGCCTGGTGATGATCGACCACCAGCTGGGCGACGAGGACCATCACCTGGAGCGCTACATCGCACTGGGCCGCGAGGCTGCGGCATGAGCGGCACGCTGAAGGTGCGCACCGAGGGCGCGGTGCGCATCCTGGTCAACAGCAATCCGCAAGCGCGCAATGCGCTTTCGCCCGAACTGTACGAAGCGCTGCCGCGCGCGCTGCAGGAAGCGGCAGCGGACCCGGCGATCGGCGCCATCGTGCTGGCCGGGGAGGGCGGTTTCTTTTCGGCCGGCGGCGACCTGCGCCGGCTGGCCAGGGCGCATGAACTGGCGCCGGAGGCGCGGCGCGCCAATGTCGAAAAGCTGCATGGACTGATCCGCGCCATCCGCGATTGTCCGAAGCCGGTGATCGCCGCCGTGGAGGGCGGGGCTGCCGGCGCCGGCGCTTCGCTGGCGCTGGCCTGCGACCTGCTGGTGGCGTCGCGTGACGCTTTCTTCTCGGTCGCTTACGTGAAAGTGGGCCTGACGCCGGACGGCGGCGTGACCGCTTTCCTGGCGCAGTCCATGCCGCGCCAGCTGATGACGGAGCTGTGCCTGAGCGGCGAGCGCATACAGGCCGAGCGCCTGCATACATTGGGCGTGGTCAATCGCCTCACCGCACCGTGGGGCGCACTGGATGAGGCGCTGGATTTGGCCGGCAATATTGCGCGGGGGCCGGGGCGCGCGATGGCGCGGATCAAGCGGCTGTGCGCCAGTGCCTATGGCGCGAGTGTGGCCGAGCAGCTTGACCTGGAGGCGGAACTGATGGCGGTGTCGCAGGGGGACTCGGAGGCGATTGAGGGGATTGCGGCGTTCTTCCGCAAATAAAAAAGGGCGGTGATTGGCTCACCGCCCTTTTTAACCTAACACCTGGGTCAGACCCGAGGGTCTGACCCTTTTGGCATTAGAAGTTGTACTGCGCGCCAACCTTGAAGTAGCGGCCGATAGCGCCGGAAGCGTCCATCGGGTTGTAGCTCATGCCGCCGTAGGTCAGCGGATCCAGTGGAGCAATCTTGTCGAACAGATTGTTCACGGACGCAAACAGGGTCAGCTGCTTGCTCCACTTGTAACGTGCCGACAGGTCGGTCGTCAGGAAGGAAGCGATCTTGCAGTCGCCAGGAGCGCCGCTGCCGTCAGCCAGCGTCGATGCGCACAGGCCACCCTGGAAGTAGGTGTTCTGCATCGAATCGCGCCAGTTCACGTTGGCGGTCAGGTTGAAGTTGCTGGTGTAATCCCACGAAGCGTTCAGGTTGATCTTGTTCTTCGGGGTACCGGCGCAGTTCGAGGTGTCGCAGTTGCCGTGGGTGCCGTTGTACTGGTACACCACGGTTTCGCTCTCGTGACGCTTCCAGGACGCGGTGTGGGTCCAGGTCAGGCCCAGGGTGGCGCGGCCGTAGTCGCCCAGGCGCAGGCGCTGCTTCACGTCCAGGTCAACGCCGCTCACTTCGGTGAAGGAAGAGTTGCGGTATGGAGCCTGGGTCAGAACCAGGGTGCCCGAGTTCGGGATCACCTGGCCGTTCACAACCAGGTTGTTGTCGTTACGAACAGCGGTCGGCAGGGCGGCAGCTTCGTTGTACGGCAGCGGGTTGATCTCGTTGGAACGCTTGATCTTCCATGCGTCCAGGGCCAGGCTGGTGCCATCGAACGGATCCCACACGATACCGGCAGTGTAGCCCTTGGAGGTTTCAGGCTGCAGGTTCGGGTTGCCCACTTTCACAGCTGCGACAGGAATACCGCAGTCGGTCGCGGTCGCGCCGCCGGCTGCAGGCTTGCCGCCCGGGCAGCGGATCGGGTCGATCACGGTGGAGGTACCAGTCGATTGCGACAGTGCGGAGCCTTCTGCAGGGCCAGGAGCACGGAAGCCTTCGGTGTATGTGCCACGGATTGCGAACGACTTGACCGGGGTCCACTTGATGCCCGCTTTCGGCGTGGTGGAGTTGAAGTTGTCGTATTTGTCGTAACGGAACGCAGCGCTCAGTTCCACGTTCTTGA
>DASWYX010000704.1:0-6615 GCA_036404755.1 Pseudoduganella sp. | reverse complement strand
CCGGCGGCTGGGGCTTGCGGCTGGTGTAGTCGGCATGCAGCCAGCCCCCCTCATCTTGGCCATGCTGCCAGCTGAAGCCGGCGGCCTTCCGGGCGCGCAGTTGCTGGTCGTCTGGGGCGTGCACACGCAGCTTTGCACCGGGGACGGCGAGGCGCGACAGCGCGCGCATGGCGTCCAGCGGTTCGGGGATGACGAATTCGTCGACGCGCGCGGTGATCTCGGGCAGCCATTGCGCCGCCTTGCCGCCCACCAGCAGGTCGAGCGTCACGCCGCCGTCCAGCGCCAGCCGGTGCAGGCCCGGCACCGCGACCGGCCACGCCGCGCGCAAGTCCGCCGGCGCATCCGCCCCCAGCGCCGGCAGCTCCGGCGCGATCGCGATGTAATGCAGCAAGGCCCCGGCGCCCGATGCCGCAGTGGCCGCCCCGACCTCAGGCGCTGCTGCTGCGGCGGCGGAAGACGCGCGGCGGGCCTCAGTGCGCGCGCCGTGGGACGCGAGGGTGGCGAGAAGACGGGAGGCGTCGGCGAGGGAAGTTTCGAGGACGACGCGGCGCGGCTCAGGCGGCACGCTGGCACTCCGCGTGGCGGAAGCACTTGATGTCATGGTCGTTCACCATGCCGATGCCCTGCATATACGCATACACGATCGTCGAGCCCACGAACTTGAAGCCGCGCTTCGACAAATCCTTGGAAAGCCGATCCGAAAGGTCCGTCTTCGCCACGCGCTCGCCGCGATTGACGACAGGTACGCCATCGACCCACGACCACAGATACGAATCCAGCGTGGCGCCTGAATCGAGCAGGCGCAGATAAGCCTGCGCATTACTGACGGCCGCCGCCACTTTCAGCCTGTTGCGCACGATGCCCGGATTGGCAAGCAGCTCGGCCACCTTGTCCGGCCCGTAGGCGGCGATCTTGCGCGCATCCCAGCCATCGAAAGCAAGACGGTAAGACTCGCGCTTATTCAGCACCGTCTCCCAGCTCAAACCAGCCTGCGCCCCCTCCAGATTGAGCATCTCGAACAGACGCAACTCGTCGTGGCAGGGCAAGCCCCACTCCTCGTCGTGGTAAGCGATATAGCGGGGGTTGGCCGGATTGGCCCAGGAACAGCGGTGCAGGTTCTTCATGGATGGATTATAGGCTGCTGCTCGAAGCTGGTCACCACGCGCACTTCGCCTTCGGCCACGGTGCGCGCCAGCTGGTGCATGAGGCGGGGGAACAGTTCTTCGGAGCGGGTGCGCTCGGTCGCGTACAGGGCCGCCCAGGCGTTGCGTCCCGAATGCTTGGCGATGTACAGGCCCTGGTCGGCCAGCTCCACCACCTGCGACCACGAAAGCAGACGGGGATGCGAAGGCAGGAAGGGGAAGCAGGCGAAGCCGATCGAACAGGTCTTGGCCAGGCGCTTCCCGTCCGGCAGCACGAAATCGCGCGAGGACACGGCCTGGCGAATGCGCTCGGCCACCACCTTGGCTTCCTCGCGGTGCGTGGCGCGCGCCAGCACGAGGAATTCCTCGCCGCCCCAGCGCACCAGGTAATCGGACTCGCGGAACACCTCGCGCAGGCGCTCCTTCATTTGCACCAGGATCGAGTCGCCCGCCGCGTGGCCGTAATGGTCGTTCACTTCCTTGAAGTGGTCCAGGTCCACCATGAAGAACACAAGGTCGCGGTCCGGCAGTGGCTCGCGCGCAGGTTCGGACAGCAGGGCCGGATCGTCGTAGCGGCGCAGGGACATCGCCACGTCCGCATCCACATGCTGCAGGAAGAAGCGGCGGTTGCGCAGGCCGGTCAGCTGGTCGGTCAGGCTGACGTCTTCCAGCGTCTTGTAGGCGCGTTCCAGTTCGATGTTTTTCTCGAGCAGCTGCGCCTGCGTTGCGCTCAGCGTCTTCAGCGTGGCCGCCACCTGGCGGTAAGCCGCCGCATTATCCAGCGCGATCGCGCCATACGCGCACAGCGTGCGGAAGATCATACGTTCGCGCTCGCCGTAAGCCTTGGACAGCAGGGACTGCACCGTCATCACGCCCAGCACGCGCTCGCCGATGGTCAGCGGCGCAAACAGCAGGGTCAGGGTCGGCAGCGTGCCGGGAATCAGGTTCGGCGTATCGGCATGGCTGTCGATCTCGATCAGGATTTCGCGGCGCTCGCGCACGCAGCGCGCCGAGTTCATGTTCGGATCGTCCAGCGGGAAACGGGTGGACGGCACGGGGCGGCCCGCCTCCACGCCGAAGGCGCAATACAGGTGGTGCCCGTCCGGCTCCAGCAGGAAGACGGAAAAATGCGTCGCATCGAGCAGGCCGTGCACGTGGCGGTCCAGCGCGCGGAAGACGGCCGCCGCATCCAGGTGGGCCGTGATCTCCTGGCCGATCGCCGACAGGTGGCTCAGCGTGGCCGTGGTCTGCTGCAGCACTTCCACGCGCTCCGCTTCGGCCGCGGCGAGCTGGCGATGGTGCTCGCCTTCCGTTTGCGCGCGCTCGGTCTGGTACTGCACCTGCATGGCGATGGCGCGGTTGGTCGCATCCTGGCTGTGCGTCTTGTCCCGGGCTGCGCTGGCCTGCAGCGAAATCTCGTAGGCGCGAGCATAGTCGCCCGTGGCCGCATACTCGCGCGCCGCGACATCGAGCAGGGCGCCCGGCACCGTGTAGCCCTCGATGGTGGCTGCGACGGCCAGCGCCTGGTTCAGGTAATGCAGCACGGCGTTCGGCGCTTCCAGTGCCGGGGGCGGCGGCAGCACGTGGTGCGAATGGATATCGGCCAGCACGCGCAGTGCCGCGATCTCGTTGTAATGGTCGCCCTGCTCGCGCGACAGCATCAGCGCCGACTGCGCCGCCGCCAGCGCCTCGGCCGGGCGCCCCAGGCCGGACAGCGCATGCGCCTGTCCGCGCCGCGCGCCGCTCTGGAAGTCCGCCTGCGCCAGCGCGTGACCGCGCTGCTCAAGGTCGCGGAAGCTTTCCAGCGCCGCCTCGTAATCGCCCAGGTCCAGCGACAGGTCGCCGCGGTATTCCAGCGCCACCGCATAGGCGCGCGAGCCGGACAGGGGCTTCAGCGTGTGCAGGGCCTCGCCCAGCAAGGTCCGGGCGGCTTCGCGCTGGCCCAGCTGGCGCAAGGTTTCCGCCGTCTGCATCTGGCACAGGCCAATGCTCATCGGCCAGCCGGTGGGGCGCGCGATATCCAGCCCGCGCTGCATCCATTCCAGCGCGGCGTCGTGCGCATTCAGGCTGGTGAAGGCATTGCCGATGTTAGTGGCGATATTGATCGCCCGCCGCAACTGGCCGGACATCATGGCCGCTTCGAAGGCGACCATCAGGTGGCTGATGGCGCGGCCGAAGTCGGCCTGCTGGAAGGCGCTGGTGCCGTAGAAATCGCTGATCCAGCCGGCGACCACCGGGTGCTGGGCGTCCAGGTCGACGTTGAAGCGCTTGCCCCAGCGCTCGGAGGCGGCCGCCAGGTTGCGGAAAGAGGCGAACAGCGCGGCCGCGCTTTCGAAGACATCGGTGCGCAGGCAGTCGCCGGCGGCGCGCGCGTCGGCCGCAGCCAGGGACAGTTCATTGTCGCAGGCGGCCGAATCACCGCGGTCGACCGCGATCCAGGCCAGCAGGTGGTGGGCGTCGGCCGTGCCGTAGCGGTCGTTCAGGCGGGTGAACTCCTGCATCGCCTGTCCGGCCAGGGACGCCGCTGCGTCCAGCTCGCCGAACAGCCAGCGCGCTTCGGCCTGCACCAGCGTATAGCGGGCGGCCAGCACGCGCTGTTCCGTGGGACCGAGCAGGAAGCCCAGCGGCGCCGCTTCGGCAGCCAGCTGTTCCGCGCGCGCCACATCGCGCTGGCGCAGGTGCCAGGACAATTTGGCCAGCAGGGCAAGGCGAGGCACGCCGTCCGCATGCGGCAACTGCAATTCCCACTGGTCCAGCTCGTCGTCGAGCGCGAAAAGTTCCACTAATTTAAGTCCCTGAACAATATTTCCGCAGCGCATTTTCGGTCACACTGCATTATTCCACAGTTCTCGGCCGCAGCAAGCGAAATTGCCCAGGACATGCCGGACGGTTTCCCCCTTTAACCGTCCGTTCGCCTCTATTTAACAGGCGCCGGCGTCATGGGCGCCGGTGGCTGGGTGGTCGGATTGGCTGGATTCTCCGGATTGTCCGTGTTGCCGCTGGCCGGCTGCGGCTTGCGTTCGCTGCTGCCGGTGCGCCCCTTGGTGCCGCTGGCGCCCATGCTGGTGCTGCCCTTGATGCTGGCGTTCAGCTGCTCGGCATTGCCGGTATGCTGCTGGATCGTCGGCTGCAGCTTGGCGGCCAGCGCTTTGACTTCGCCATCCTTGGCGCTGGATTCGGCCTTGGCCACCAGACGGCTGGCCTCATGGTGGGCCTTCACGCCGGCCTGGGCCATATACGCGCGGTCGAACTTATCGCCGGACAAGCCTTGCAGCTTGCGCGCCATAGCCTTGTGCTTGCTGTCCAGTTCAGTGGGCAGCGTCACATTCTTGGCCTCCGCCACTTTTTTTACTTCCTCCAGCCCCTTGCTGTGGTCATCGACCATTTGCTGGGCGAAGCTCTTGACCTGGTCGCTTTGCGACTTCTGCAGCGCGAGCTTGCCCGTTTCGACCTCCGCCATATTGGCCATGGCCATATCCGTCAGCAGTTTCTGATCGGATTTTTCCAGCGACTGCGCGAAAGCCGCGCCGGCGCCGAACAGGGCGGCCAGTAGCGGCACACCCACGATATGCTTCCACAACCTTGCCTTGCTCATGCGATTCTCCTGTCCAGTTTGGGGAAAGCCGCTTTCAGGACTTGTTTCTTTTCGTTGTGTGGAAAATAATTTTACGCAGGATGGAATAGAAGGGCCGCACACTTCGTATACGCCATTGTTCACCCACCTGAAGGAGACTGACATGAAACGTACTGCCCTGCTGATTTCCGCCCTGCTGCTGAGCGCCACCGCCTTTGCCGCCGATCCCGTCAAGAAAGCCGGCGATATTTATGTGAATGGCGAAGGCATGACCATCTATACCTTCGACAAGGACACCGCCGGCAGCGGCAAGAGCGCCTGTGTGGATGCCTGCCTGAAGAACTGGCCGGCCGTGGCCGCGACCGGCGACGTTTCCGGCGACTGGTCCACGATCACGCGCGATGATGGCTTCAAGCAGCTGGCCTACAAGGGCAAGCCCGTCTACACCTTCGCCGGCGACAAGAAGGCCGGCGACCGTAACGGCGACGGCTTCAAGGATCTGTGGCGCGTGGTGAAGTAAACGCCCATGCCGGACCCGCGCGAACGCCTGCTTGCTTGCCTGCCCCGCCTGCGCCGCTACGCGCGGGCGCTGACGGGCGAGCGCTGCAGCGCCGATGACCTGGTGCAGGACACCGTGGAACGCGGCTGGTCGCGCCTGTCCCAGTGGCGCACGACGGGCGATATGCGGGCCTGGCTGTTCAGCATCATGCACAACCTGCACGTGGACCAGATGCGCCGTCCGCATCCCGCCACCGTGGAACTGGATGAGGCGCCGCCCGCTGCGGCGCCTGCGTCCGCCTCGGCCCGGCTGGAACTGCGCGATGTGCAGACCGCGCTGGCCCTGCTGCCCGCCGAGCAGCGCGAAGTGTTGTTATTGGTGGCGCTGGAAGAAATGACGTATGAGGAAGTAGCGAGCACCCTCGGCATTCCGCTGGGGACGGTGATGTCCCGCCTGTCCCGTGGACGTGAACGCCTGCGCCTGCTGATGCTGGGCCAGGCCGTGCCCTCGCCGCTGAAGGTCGTGAAATGAGCATGCCTACCGAAGCCGAATTGCAAGCCTGGGTCGACGGCTACCTGGCGCCGTCGCGCCGCGCCGACGTGGACTCCTATCTGGCCGCGCGCCCCGAGGAAGCGGAACGCCTGAAGGCCTACCGCCTGCAGAACAAGGAATTGCGCGCGCTGTTCAACCCCGTGCTGGACGAGCCCCTGCCCTATGCCCACATCAAGCCGCGGCGCCGGCAGTGGCCGTGGGCGCGCATTGCCGCCGGCGCCGCGATCGCGGTCGGCGCCGGCCTGCTGGGCGGCGTGGCCGGGTGGTCGCTGCGTGGCGCCGGACCAACAGTGACGGCCGACGATTTGCCGCGCATGGCGGCCGTGGCGCATGCGGTCTACGTGCCGGAAGTGCGCCATCCAGTCGAAGTTGCGGCGGATCAGCAACAGCATCTGGTGGCCTGGCTGTCCAAACGCCTCGGCACGCAGCTGAAGCCGCCCCAGCTTTCCAGCCTGGGATACGAACTGGTGGGCGGCCGACTGCTGCCCGGCGATGGCGGCCCCGTCGCGCAATTCAAGTATGCCGACGCCAGCGGCCAGCGCCTGACGCTGTACGTGAGCTCGGGCCAGAAAGAAAAACGGGAAACGGGGTTCCGTTTCGCGCAAGAGGGAGCAGTGAGCGTTTTCTACTGGATCGATGGCAGCTTCGGTTATGCCCTGTCCGGTGGCATCAGCCGCCCGGACCTGGGCCGTGTTGCGAAGGTGGTCTACGACCAGTTGAGCGACCAATGAAGCGTAAGGCGGATCATCGATCCGCCCTGATACGCGGTCTTAACTATGCATCCGGCGGCTCGCTTCCGCGATCCGCATACGGGTGATTTCATTCGCTGCCGGGCCCGGTGCGAACAT
>DASWYX010000703.1:0-20407 GCA_036404755.1 Pseudoduganella sp. | reverse complement strand
GCCAGATCTTCGAGACGGAAAATGCGCTGAGCATTCTCACCGGCGGTAACCCCGGCCCAATCGCGCGCGGCACGCCGCTGGCCGACCTGGTCCCGCCTCCGGTGCCGGCCGGCTTGCCATCCGAACTGCTGCGCCGCCGGCCGGACATCGCACGCGCCGAGCAGTCGGTGCTTGCCGCCAACGCCAGCCTGCAGGCCACGCGCGACCAGCTCCTGCCCTCGTTCCGCCTGACGGCCACGGACGGCATCCAGTCCACCGACTTCAGCAACTTCCTGCACTCGCCCATCAATCTGTGGCGTTTCGGCGCAGGGCTCACGGCGCCGCTGTTCGAGGGCGGCCGCGTGCAGGCGCAAACCGACTCCGCGGCGGCCCTGCGCGACCAGGCCATCTTCGCCTACGAGAGCACGGTGCGCAACGCTTTCGCCGAGGCGGAAAACGGCATCGGCGCCATCTATCGGCTGAGGGAACAGGTGGTGACCAATGATGCGCGCCGCGAAACGGCAGCCGAGACGCTGCGCATCGCACGCAACCGCTACCGCAACGGCTATGCATCCTACCTGGAAGAACTGGATGCCCAGCGCACGCTGTACAACGCGGACGTGGCGCGGCTGCAGCTTAGAACGCGGCTGCTCTCCGCGTCTGTGGACCTCTACCGCGCGCTGGGCGGCGGCTGGCAGCAGCCGGGCGTTAATCCCGGTCGATAGGGATGAACAGCTCGCACTCGAAGGCACCGGTCGCCGGGTCCTGGCTAAAGTCGGCCGCATAGCGCTCGAAGCAGGCGCCGGGACGGTCGCGCAGGCCCATTTCGCCCAGCACCTTGCCATAGAATTCGTCCCAGGCCTGGCCTATGCCGGACGCCGGGCCGGCGTAGCGCGTGCTGGCGTGCCAACCGCCCGGAATTGTCTCCAGCGCGGCCGGCGCGCCTGCCACATATTGCTTGTCCACCGCCACGCAGGCGTCGTAGCGGCACTGGTCCGGCGGCGTGGTGCGCGGATCATCCAGCGCCACGCCATAAGTCACGCGCCCCTGCAGGCCATTGGCAGCCATCCAAGGCTGCACGACCTTGCGCCAGAAGTCGTTCAGTGCTGGGCCATAGGCGCCGGTGTGGCGCAGATAAGCCACGCGCACCGGCTCGAGTTCAACGATGCTGATATCCATTTACATTCTCCTCTCGGGAACAGCCGGCGGAACATGGCGCGAACGGCGTAGCTTGCGCACCGTGCGATAGATCCATTGCTCCAGATCGTCCACATAAGTGAAGACGGCAGGCACCACCAGAAGGCTGAGCAGCGTGGACGTAATCAGGCCGCCGATCACCGCCGTCGCCATCGGCGACCGGAAGCTCGGGTCCGCGCCCCAGCCCAGGGCCAGCGGCAGCATGCCCGCGCCCATGGCGATGGTCGTCATCAGGATAGGACGGCTGCGCTTGTGGCAGGCGTCCACCAGCGCATCAAAGCGGCTCATGCCTGCCTCGCGCGCCAGGATGGCGTAATCGACCAGCAGGATGGAGTTCTTGGTCACGATCCCCATCAGCATGATCAGGCCGATCAGCGAAGGCATGGAGAGCGCGTTGCGCGTGATCAGCAGCGCAACAAATGCGCCGCCGATCGACAAGGGCAGCGCGGCCAGGATAGTGATCGGCTGCAGGAAGTCGTGGAACAGCAGCACCAGCACGCCGTAGATGCACAGCACGCCGATGATCATCGCGATGCCGAAGCTGACAAACAGGCCTTGCATTTCCTGGGTGTCTCCCAGTTGGGTCGTCGTAACGCTGGCCGGCAAATTCTTCATGGCAGGCAGCCGGTACACTTCCTCGGTCAGTTCGCCCAGCGTGCGGCTGCCCAGTTCCACATCCAGCGTGACGTTGCGCGCCCGGTTCAGGCGGTCGATCTGGGCCGGGCCGCTTTGCACCGAGATATCGGCCACCGTTGCCAGCAGCACGGGGCCGTTGCGGCCCGGGACGGTGAGCCGCCCCAATGCATCGAGATCGGCACGCACTGCATCCGGCAGCTTCACCCGGATCGGTACCTGGCGCTCCGGCAGGTTCATCTTGGTCAGGTCGAAATCGTAATCGCCTGCCGTGGCCACGCGCACTGTTTCGCCGATGGCGTTGGCGGTCACGCCCAGGTCCGCCGCCCTGGCAAAGTCCGGCCGCACGATGATCTCGGGCCGCACGAGGGAGGCGCTTGATGTGACGTTGCCGATGCCATGCAGCGTGCGCAGCTCGCGCTCGACCGCACGCGCAGATTGTATGAGCACCAGCGGATCTTCCGAGCGTAGCACCAGCTGCAGTTTGACGCCGGAATCCGGCGGGCCGACGGTGAAGCGTGCGCCGGGAACCGGCGCCAGCTTCTCCCGGATCGCACTGTCGATCTGGCTCATCGACTCGCTGCGTTGGCCGCGCTGTTTGGTGGTAATGGTCAGCACGGCGCGGCGCGCTTCGGGGGCAGCGCCAAGCACGAATGCATCGCCGGACGAGCCACCACCAATCGAGCTGAATACGTGCGTGACCTGCGGCACCTGCATGATCGCCTGGCGCACCTGTTCGGCAATGACTTTGGTATTGGCCAGGGTGGAGCCGGGCGGCAGTTCAAGGCTGACTTGTGTTTGCGAGCGGTCCCCCGCCGGCACGAAGCCCGTTGGCAGCAGCGCCGCCAGCAGGATGGAGCCGACAAAGAAGGCGGCCGAAGCGATTGCCGTGATGCCGCGGTGGTTCAGGCACCACTTCATCGTCCTCATATAGTGCTGCATCAGCCAGCCGTCCGGCTCTTCCTTCTTCACGGTGCGGCGCAGGAAGTGGGCTGCCATCATTGGCGTCAGCAGGCGCGCCACCACGAGGGACGCCAGCACCGCCAGCACGGCCGACCAGCCGAACTGCTTGAAGAATTTGCCGGGAATGCCGCCCATGAAGGCGGTTGGGAGGAATACGGCCACCAGGGCGAAGGTGGTGGCGATCACCGCCATGCCGATTTCGTCGGCCGCTTCCATTGCCGCCTGCATCGGCGACTTGCCCATGTGGAGGTGGCGCTCGATGTTTTCGATTTCCACGATGGCGTCGTCCACCAGCACGCCGACCACCAGGGCCAGCGACAGCAGCGTGACCACGTTCAGCGTAAAGCCCATCCAGTACATGCCGAGGAAGGCCGGCAGCACGGACAGCGGCAGCGCGGCGCTGGCGATGATGGTGGCGCGCCAGTCGCGCAGGAACCACCACACCACCAGCACCGCGAGGATGGCGCCTTCATACAGCAGCTCCATCGACGATTCAAAATTCGCTTCGACCGGCACCGCATTGTCGATGGACTGGGTGATCAGGATGTTCGGATTCTTCTGGCGCAGCTCCGCGATGGCGGCGCGCGCATCGGCCGCCACCTGGGTTTCGCTGGCGCCCTTGGTGCGGAAGATTTCGAAGGCGACCACCGGTTTGCCGTCCTGCAGGGCGAGGGCGCGCGGCTCGGCCACGGTATCGGTCACGGTGGCGACCTGCTCCAGGCGCACATGGCGGCCGTTGCTGAGGGGGATGTCCATCTTCGCCAGGTCTTCGGCCGTCTGCACGGTGGCGATGGTGCGCACCGATTGCTCGGCGCCGCTCACGTCGCCGCGGCCGCCCGGCGCCTCCTTCTGCATCAGCCGCAGCTGGCGCGATATGTCCAGCGCGGAGACGCGCAGCGCCGCCATGCGTTCGTCGTCAAGCTCGACGCGGATTTCGCGCGAGACGCCGCCCACGCGCTTGACCTGGCCGATGCCCGGCACGGCCAGCAGGCGCTTGGTCACCGTGTTATCGACGAACCAGCTCAGGTCCTGGTTGTCATGGCCGGCGTTCGGCTTGGCTTCGACCACGAAGGTCAGCACCACCCGGCCGGCGGTGGACACCTTGCTGACCACGGGCTCGCGCAGTTCGGCCGGCAGGTCGGCCTTGATGCGGGTGACGGCGTCGCGCACTTCGTTGACCGCGTCCGACGTGTTTTTCTCGAGGACGAATTCGACCATGATATTGGCCACGCCATCGAGCACCTTGGTATAGATATTCTTCACGCCCTGCAGCGAAGCGATCGAGTCCTCGATCTTGCGCGCCACTTCCGTTTCCAGCTGGGCCGGCGCGGCGCCGGGCAGGGAGGCGGAAACGTTCACGATCGGCAGTTCGATATCCGGGAAGTCCTGCACCGGATTGGCCTTGTAGGCCAGCAGCCCCGCCAGCGTGAGCAGGATGAACAGCATGATCGCAGGAACGGGGTTCCTGATCGAGAGGGCGGAGAAGTTCATGGCGCTTCCTTAGCGGGAGGCTTGCTTGCCGCCCGGCTCGGCGGCGCTGGCCGCAAGCGGCGCGCCCGCATTTCTTACCAGGTCGCCATCGTTGAGGAAACCGGCGCCGCCCACCACGATCAGGGTATCCGGCTGCAGGCCGCCCAGCACCTCGATGCGTTCGCCGATGCGGCGGCCGGTCTGCACCTTCACCTGGCTCACACGCTGGTCGTTATTCAGCTTGAACACATAGCTGAAGCCATCGCGCACGGCCACGGACTGCTGCGGGACCGTCATCGCCTGCGAGGAGCCCAGTTCGAACTGGCCGGTGGCGAACATGCCGGCCTTGAACGGCGCCTGCTTGCCGGTATTGGGCGGCAGGTCCACGTAGACCAGGGCGGAGCGGGTCTGCGGGTCGATGGTCGGCGCCACCATACGCACCTTGCCCGTCAGCTCGCTGCCATTGGCCGCCTTGACGATGGCGCTGGCGCCGATGCGCACATTGCGCAGTTCCGGCGCCGTAACTTCGGCGCGCCATTCCAGGCGGCCTTGGCGGATCATGCGGAACAGTTCCGTGCCGGGGCCGGCCACCACGCCTACCGTGGCGCTGCGCGAGGAAATCACGCCGGCATCGGGCGCCACCACTTTCGTGTATTTCAGGCGCAGATCCTGCGCATTGAGCGCGGCGCGGGCGGAAGCGATGCGCGCGTTGGCGGTGGCCTCGGCCGTCATGTACTGGGAAATCTGCTGGGCGCTCAGGGCGCCCGTGCTTTCGATGGAGCGTGCCCTTTCGGCGTTGGAGCGCGCTTCGGCCGCCGCGGCCTGGGCTTCGACCAGGGCGGCGCGGGCCTGGGCCACGTCCGCATTGACGGTATCGGCATTGAACAGGGCCAGCAGCTCGCCTTTTTTCACGACGTCGCCTACGTTCACATAGACTTCGGCCAGGCGCAGGCCGTTCGATTCGCTGCTGATGATGGCTTCCTGCCAGGCTGCGACGTTGCCGTTGGCGGTCAGGCGGATCGGCAAGGAAGTCTTTTGCGGACGCGTCGTGGTCACGGTCAGCGAAGGGCGTGCTGCTTCAGCCTTCTTGTCGTCCGCCGCCGCCGGATGCGGGGCGAGCACGACGCCGGCGCTCAGGGCCGCGAACAGCAGGGCGATAATGGACGGCGCGGCCAGCGCGCGATCGGTGGCGCGGTGCTGTCTCGGGCGTCGTCCCTTGGGGGCGTGATGGGTATTCATGCGCGGTTCCATTGTCATTGTGCGGGCGGGGCGGTCCAGCCGCCGCCTGCCGCGCGGTACAGGGAGATCCAGGCGGCGCTGCGTTCGCGCTGCAGGTTCACCACCGTGTTTTCTGCCGCCAGCCGCGTGCGGCGGGCGTCCTCGAGTTCGAGCAGGCTGGCCAGGCCGTTGCGGTAGCGGTCTTCGGTGGCCTGGAAGAAGTTGCGGTAGCCTTCCAGTGCGGTTTGCGCGTCGCTGGTGCGCTCCTGCGTGCTTTGCAGGTTGACCAGGGCCTGTTCCACTTCGCTGACCGCCTTGCGCACGCTGCCCTTGTAGCTGCTGACGGCCGCATCGTAGCGGGCGCGCGCCGCATCGACCTTGGCGCGGCGCGCGCCGGCGTCGAACAGGGGCAGCGACATCGTCACGGGCCCGATTTGCCAGGTATTGGCGGTGACGCTTTCGCCGCCCGCGCGGATATTGCCGCGGCCAACGGAGCCGGACAGGGTCAGACGCGGAAAGCGCTCCGCCCGCGCCCCCGCCACTTCGAAGCTGGCGGCCGACACTTCACGTTCGGCCGTGAAGACGTCCGGCCGCTGGGTGAGCAACTGGGCCGGCAAGGCATTGATGGCGACGCCCGACGCTGGCGCCAGCGGCGCCGTGGCCGAATCCTCGGCCAGCTGGTTACGCAGCTGCTCCTCGGGCAGGGCGGTGAGCGCGACCAGCACTTTCAGCTCCACCGCGCAGGCGGCGCGCTGGGCCACGGCGCGGTTATTGCCGTCCGCCGCACTGGCGCGCGCCAGCGCATTATTCGCGGGCGACTGGAAGCCGGCCCTGGTGCTGATGTCGGTCAGGCGCGCCGTATGCGAACGCGAGGCGGCATCCAGCCGCGCGACGGTCAGCAGGCGCTCGCAGGCCCGCAAGGCGTAATACTGGTTGGCCGTTTCGGCCGCCACCGCCACGCGCGCCTCATGCCAGCCGGCTTGCGCGCTTTCCAGGCGCGCCTGGGCGGCATTGCGCCTTGCGCGCACGCCGCCGAAAACGTCGATTTCCCACTGCGTCTGCAGCAAGGCCTGGCTCGTGGTATTGGTCGGTACATTGGCCTGCTGCTGGCTCATGCGGGTGGACGTGAGCACGCCCGTCAGATCCGGAACCAGGGCGGCGCCCGCCGCCACGCGTTCGGCGCGGGCCTGGGCGATGCGCGATGCGGCGGCGGCAATGTCCGGGCTGGCCGTTTGCGCCGCCTCGATCAACTGCACCAGCAGAGGATCGCCCTGGCTGCGCCACCAGTCCGCCAATTCCGCCATGCTGCCATGATGGGGCAGCGGCGCCTGCCACTGCGGCGGCGCTTCGGACGCGACCCTGACCGCCGGCCCCTGCACGCCACAGGCGCACAGCGCCAGGGCTGCCGCGGCGGCCAGTGAGCGCTTGAATCTCTCCATTCTTACTTTCTGCTAAACGTTATCGTTTTATATAGCGTCAAAATTCACCAAAAGTTGAGGCTATCAATCATTTAAGCATACAAATCAAGCAATTAACATCCCGATACAATCCAGTATTTGGCAGGGCGACGCGGCAGGCGTATAAAGAAAATCTCTCCATCAACAAGGGATAACGTCATGGAACGTTGGATAGTGGCTGCCGCTCTCGCCGCGTCGGCCATCCTCAGTCCTGCGCATGCCGCGCCGCTGGCCGGAGAGCAGGCCGCACTGCATGTGCTGAACCGGCTGGCGTATGGACCGCGCCCCGGCGACATCGAGCGCGTCACGCAAATGGGCGTGCAGCGCTATATCGACGAACAGCTGGATCCGCCGCCGCTGCCTGCGGCGCTGGCGCAACGCCTGAATGCGCTGCAGACGCAGAAGCTGACGGCCGGCCAGGCCCTGGATGAATTCCAGCAGGTGCGCGCCATGGCGAAGGAGGACAAGAACGCCGCCCAGGATATGCGCCGTGAAACCGTGGCGAAACTGGTCGCCGAAACCGCCGAAGCCCGTCTGCTGCGCGCCGTGGAGAGCCCGCGCCAGCTGGAAGAAGTGATGGTGGATTTCTGGTTCAACCACTTCAACGTTTTCGAGGGCAAGGGACAGGACCGCGTGCTGGTCTCCAGTTATGAGCGCGACGCGATCCGTCCCCACGTCTTCGGCAAATTCCGCGACCTGCTGGCCGCCACGGCGAAGCACCCGGCCATGCTGCATTACCTGGATAACTGGGTGTCGAAGGCCGATGGCCTGAACGAAAACTATGCGCGCGAGCTGATGGAACTGCACACGCTGGGCGTGGACAATGGCTACAAGCAGCAGGACGTGACCGAGCTGGCGCGCATGCTGACCGGCTGGACCTACGCCCCGCGCCGCATGGTGGAGCGAAACGAGACCTTCGTGTTCGATCCGAAGCGCCACGATAACGGGACCAAGCAGTGGCTGGGCATGACCATCGCGCCGCGCGGCCAGGCCGAGGGCGAGATGGCGCTGGGCGTGCTGGCCGCCCACCCGTCCACCGCGCGCCGCATCAGCGCCAAGCTGGCGCAGTATTTCGTGGCGGACGAACCGCCGCCGGCCCTGGTGGAGCGCATGGCGCGCACCTGGCGCGATACGGGCGGCGATATCCGTTCCGTGCTGCGCACCATGTTCACCAGTTCCGAATTCATGGACCAGACGGCGGCCAACGCCAAGTTCAAGACGCCATACCAGTTCGTGGTGTCCGCTGCCCGCGCCAGCGCCGCGCCGCTGACGGACGTGAAGCCGTTGCTGGGCACCCTGAACCGTCTCGGCCAGCCGCTGTATGGCTGCCAGACGCCGGATGGCTACAAGAATACCCAGGATGCGTGGCTCAATCCGGATGCCCTGAGCCGGCGCATTGCCTTCGCCACGACGCTGGCGCCGAATGCCGATGCGCAGGCGCTGCAGGCGGCGCTCGGCCCGGCCATCACGCCGCGCACCGCCGCCTTGGTGGCAGCCAGCCCGGACAAACTGCGCGCCGCCATGCTGCTGGGCGGCCCCGATTTCATGCAGAGGTAATCATGGACCGTCGATATTTCCTGAATACGCTGGCCGCCGGCGCCGGCCTGATGGTGCCGCTGGGCCGCAGCGCCTGGGCGGCAACGGCCGCCACGCCGGCCGTCGGCGCGCCCACGCAGCGCAAGCTGATCGTCGTCATGCTGCGCGGTGCGGTGGATGGCCTGAACGTGGTCGCGCCGGTCGCCGATGCCGAATATGCGGCCTTGCGGCCCACCATTGCGCTGGCGAAGCCGGGCTCCGAGGGCGGGGCGCTGGACCTGGATGGCTACTTCGCGCTGCATCCCGCGCTGGCGCCGCTGATGCCGCTATGGCAGCAGAAGAAGCTGGCCTTCGTCCATGCCAGCGGCTCGCCGGACGCCAGCCGCTCGCACTTCGATGCGCAGGACTATATGGAGTCCGCCACGCCGGGCGTGAAAAGCACGCAGGATGGGTGGATGAACCGTCTGCTGGCGCAGCTGCCGGGCGAGTCCACGCCCACGCGCGCGCTCAGCATCGGGCCTGTGATGCCGCGCATCCTGAGCGGACGGGCGGCCGCCATCAATCTCGCCAATGGCCCGGCGGCGCTGAAGAATGCGGTGCTGGAGCGCCCCGCGCTGGCTTCGGCCTTCGACCAGCTGTATATGGGACATGAGCGTTTCGGCCAGACGTATATGGAAGGGCGCGAGGCGCACAAGGAGGTGAGGGCGGCGGCGTCCAGCCCGATGATGGCGGAGATGCAGGCGGCCGACGGGGGCGCGCCGCTGCCGTATGGTTTCCCGGACGATGCGGCGCGTCTCGCTACACTGATGCGCAATGATCCGAATATCCAGCTGGCTTTCTTTGCGCTGGGCGGCTGGGATACGCATGCGGGACAGGGGGCCGGCACCGGCCAGCTGGCGAACCGCCTGGCGCCGCTGGGGCAGGGCTTGTCCGTGCTGGCGCAGCGGCTGGGGCCTTTGTTTGACGACACGGTGATCGTGGTGATGTCCGAATTTGGCCGCACGGCGCGGGAGAATGGCAATAAGGGGACGGATCATGGACACGGGAATGTGATGTGGGTGCTGGGCGGCGGTGTCAATGGCGGCAAGGTGCACGGGGAGTGGCGCGGACTGGCTTCGGCGCAGCTGAACGAGGGGCGTGACTTGCCGGTTACTACCGACTTTCGGCGGGTGCTGGCGCAGGTGGGGGAGCGGCATTTGCGCTTGCCGGATGCGGCGCTGGCGAAGGCGTTTCCGGCGCTGCCTGGCGGGGGGACGCTGAAGCTGCTGGCGTAGCACGGCGGATCATATGAGCCGCTGAGGCCCGCCGTCCATGCGCCGACGCGGGGGCGGCGATTATTGGGGGCGAAAAAAAGCCCGCGTCGTTGTGCGCGGGCTAAATCCAAATGTTCTGTGAACGCTTGGAGGAGACGTTTCCAATATAGTACCGGGTATGTTGCACTGCAATACCGTAGAATTACGGTATCAGACCGGTTGAGCAAGAGAAGATTCGATAGCAGCGACCAATTGCTGCGGTTCCAACGGATGGGATAGCAGAACAGGAGCTTTGCTTCGGCCATGTCCGAGCGGAGAGACGTCATCATCGTCATCCGGCCGGATCACGATCACCGGCTGGGCCGGTAGCTGGTGCAGCGCGTCGGCGAGGAAGCGCGTGCGGCCGTCCTCGTACAGACCGAGGTCGCACAGGACCAGGTCAAACGGCTGACGGATCACATCGCGCACCTGCTCGGGCGTGGACGCCACCGTCACCCCATAGCCGCAATGCGCCAGGATGCTGGCCGCCAGGCCGGCGTTTTCCGGCGCCGCGTCCAGCAGCAGGATATGCGCGCGCGATGAGCCATTGTGCGATGAAGCCGGCGATTCGGACGTTACGGGCGCCGGCGCGGAAGGCGCGACGGACGAACGCAAGCCCGCCGGCAGCCACGCTTCCAGCGAGGGAATCAGCACATCCGGCTCCAGCGATTTGGGCAGGGCGCCGCTGAAGCCCGAGCGGCGCAGCGAGGCGCCGCCATCGGTCACCGGCACGGCGCTGGCGGCGAGAATAGGAATATCGTGCGTAGCCGGGTCGGCGCGCAGGGCGGCCAGCACGCCATAGCCGTCCAGGCGGGGCAGGTGAAGATCGCACAGGATCAGGTCCGGGCGCTCCGCCTTCGCCATGGCCACGCCGCGTTCGCCGTCGAACGCCTGCAGCGGCACGTGGCCGAAGGCGGACAGCAGATATACCAGCAAATCCATATTGGCCTGGTTGTCTTCGATGATGAGGATGCGTGCCGCCATCTTTCCTCCGCCGCGCGGGCGTTCAGTGATGCTGTTGTTGTTTGGACTTCAGGGCCAGCGTGAAGGTGCTGCCCTTGCCGAAATCGCTGCTGAAGAACAGGGAGCCGCCCAGCAGGTTGGCCAGGTTCTGGCTCAGGTAAAGGCCAAGTCCCGCGCCCTCGGCATGGCGGGTCGATGTGGAGTCGAGCTGGGAGAAGGCCTGGAACAGTTTTGCCTGGTCCTCCTCGCGGATGCCCTGGCCGCTGTCCGCCACGCTGAATTCCGTGATGCGGGCGCCGTCTTCCATGCGCTGCTTGAGGCTTAGCTTCACATGGCCTTTTTCCGTGAACTTGATGGCATTGTTGGCGAGGTTGATCAGGATCTGGGTCAGGGCGCGGCGGTCGGTGTCCAGCGTGATGGGCTCCGTGGTCAGGTCCACTTCCAGGGCCAGGCCTTTTTGCACGGCCAGGGGACGCAGCGTGTCCGCCACCTCGTTCATCAGGGCCTGGCACTGCACCTGCTCCAGCGACAGCGTGACCTTGCCGGATTCGATCTTGGCGACGTCCAGGATATCGTTGATCAGCGAAAGCAGGTGGCGCGCGCTGGAGCGGATGGTGTTCAGCTGGCGTTCCTGTTCGGCGGTGATCGGGCCGGGAAGCTTCATCAGCAGGGCGCCCGTGAAGCCGATGATGGCGTTCAGCGGCGTGCGCAGCTCGTGCGACATATTGGCGATGAAGGCGGACTTCATGCGGCTCGCTTCGGCCAGCTCCAGGTTCTTCATCGCGATTTCGCGGTTGATGGTCTCCAGCTCGCCGGCGTGGTGGGCCAGGCGCATATTCAGCTCGATCACCTGGCGCTCGCGCGCCTGCAGCTCGCTGTTGACCTGTACCGCCTGTTCATAGGTTGAGATCAGCAGGTCGAGGATCTGCTGCCGCTCCGCGTTGATGAAGTGCTTCTGGTCGCCGAGGTAGAGGGCAATGCCCACTTCCATGTTTTGGTTCTTGCGCAGCTTCTGGTTCACCAGCATCTGGCCGATGCGGTTCAGCAGGTAGTCTTCCGCGTAAGGCTTGCGAATGAAGTTGTCGGCGCCGCATTCGATGCCGCGGATGATGTCCTTCGGATCGGTCAGCGACGTGACGAGGATGACCGGGATATCGCGCATGGACGGATCGGCCTTGATGGCGCGGCATAGCTCATAGCCGTCCATCTCGGGCATCACAATGTCGGACAGGACCAGGTGCGGCTTGCGTTCTCGGATCTCGGCCAGCGCATACTTGCCATTACCGGCCACGCGGGCCTTATAGCGCATGGACTGGATCAGGCGGCGCAATCGCTCGGCCTGGGTCGGGCTGTCCTCGACGATGAGGATTTCAATCTCATCGGGTGCAATCTCGTAACTCGAGTCCACTCACCACCTCCATGCTGGTTGGATGGTGGAATATTACCGGATTATTGCGCGCGGCGGAGATTGGGTGCTCAGTCGCCCTGGAAACTATTGGCGCGATAGGTGAGGACCAGGGTATCGCGGTGCCCGTGCGCCTGCAGTGGCTGGATCGGCGTGGATTCATGAATGACAGTCGCATCATCGAGCAGCAGCAAGGTCCACGGCTCCGTCATGGTAAACCGCTTGCCGTTCGGCCCATCGGCTTCAAAGATGCGCGTTTCCCCGCCCTTGATGCCCGCACGGCCGATCAGGATGACCGCCACCCAGTCCACGCCATCACGATGGGCACCTTCAGGCGTCGGACGTCCGATACCATCAGTCGTATCGATGCGGAACTGATGCGCCTCCACATACCAGGGATGGGTGCCGCGCACTTCGGTGCAGGCGCGGCCCAGCGCCGTCACCAGCTTCTGCCAGCCAGGCTGCGACACGATGGCCGGGTCCATCGGCTCGAACATGCGGCGCATGCCGCCATGCAGGGCGTTGTATTCGACCGGCTGCCAGTGCGCGCGGTGCGCGGTCTGGGTGAGCGATTCGCCGTCCTGCACGAAGCAGGAATGGCGGCGGCGGCGATAACGGCCGCCGTCTTTCAGGTAATTATCCGGCGCCAGGTGGTCCCAGCTCGGGACCAAGGCATTCAGTTCGTCCAGCGTGGAGCCGGACAGCGCGGCCACGTCGGCGGGCGCCAGCAGCGCATAACCCTGGCCGCGCAGTGAGGCGGTCAGCTCCGCCAGCGGTGTAAAAATAGGTGTCATCCACCTATTGTACGGCCAGTCTAAAAAGCGTGCGTGAGGGTCAGCCGGAAGGAGCGGGACTCGATCGGGTGGAAGTGGATATCCTCGTGCGCTTCGGCCTCGTTCTTCAGGCGCGAGGCGTAGAAATAGTCGATCGCCGAATCGCGCCGGTTGGCCAGGTTGAAGCCTTCCAGTTCGATCTGGGTGGACTTGCTGAATTTATAGGCAATGCGGCCGTTCAGCGTGGACGTCGCTTGCGAGCGCACGCTATTGTCCTCGACCAGGGGGCGCGGGCCGAAATAGCGCAGGCGCAGGGCGCCGGACCATGGGCCTTGCGGCGTGACGGTCAACGCCAGCTGGGCCACGCCTTCGACGGCGCCGGGGATGCGGTCGCCCTCGGGCGCGGACTCGCGGTAGCGGCCGCGCGCAAACGCCAGGTCGGCGTCGAAGGACAGCCACTTCAGCGGCTTCCAGTAATTCGAGAATTCGATGCCGTAGCGGCGGCTGGGACGGCCCGCCTCAGTGGTGCCCGCGTCGCCCAGGTAGACCAGCTCCGAATCGAAGTCCAGGCAGTAGACGGACAGCACGGTCTGCAAGCCCTTGACCGCCTCGCTGCGCACGCCGACTTCGTAGCCGCGCGAACGCGAAAGAGGCGTGGCCGGATCTGTCTTCGCGACGACACCGCGCGCATCGTTGCTGTGGAAGCCGCTACCGGCGTTGACATAGAACTCGGTGCGCTGCCATGGACCGAAGATGAAGTTCAGGCTGGGGCTGAGCTGCGTGTCGCTGCGCGCGTCCTCGCCGACCCGGAAACGATAGCGGTCCGCCCGCGCGCCGCCCACGAGCCGCACGGTGGGCGCAAGCCACAACTGCTGCTCGACATACACGCCGACGCTGGATTCAACGATATGGTCCTGGCGCACCACGCCGATGGTCTCGCGTGCTTTCGTATGCAGCAGGCCGTTGAAGATATTGTCGTTCTGCGCCTGCAGGCCGATTGTCGTCTGCCAGGCCATATCGTCCTCGTGGCCGTGCCAGGTGTGGCTGGCGTTCATGCCGCTGGTGACGCGGCGGTCCGGCTGGGCGAACTGGTCGCCGTTGACCGGATCATCGAGGAAGTAGGTGAAATTCGAGAACAGCGACAGGCGGTTGTTGATCACATAGGCATTCGCCTGCGAGCTGCTCTCATCGCTGGTGCGGCGCCAGGCTGCGGACAGGCTGTAGCGCCGCGCGCCGCCGCCATCCGTGGGATCGACAGCATTGAAGCGGCCCAGCGAGCCATCCTGCACGGCGCGCTGCGGAATCTGGTCGGTGGCGTTCCAGTTGGCGCGGTAAGCCATGGCGGTGATGCTGTAGCCATTGTTCGCATAGCCCTGGCTGTAGCGCAGCACGGCATTCAGCTTGCGGTAATTGTCGCCGCGCGTGAAGGGGCCGTCGTTGTGCACGGCTTCCAGCGCGTACAGCAGGCTGCCGTCGTTGTTCATGTCCTGCGAGCCGGCGACAAGCGCCCTTGCATAGCCGTTCTGGCCGCCCGTGACCGCCAGCTCGCGCTTGAGCAGGCGGTTGGCATAGGTCAGCGCGGTGGCGCCTGCGGAGGCGAAGTCGCCTTCGGAGGCGGAGTAGGGGCCCTTCTTGTAATCGAGGCGAGCGGCCAGTTCGGGGATGACGAAATTCAGGTCCGTCCAGCCTTGCCCGTGAGCGTGGCTGCGCTGGTTGACGGGCATGCCGTCCACGGTGGTGCGCAGGTCCGTGCCGTGATCGAGGTTGAAGCCGCGCAGGTAGAACTGGTTGGCCTTGCCTTCGCCGCTATGCTGGCTGACCACCAGGCCGGGCGTCGCTTCCAGCAGCTCGCCGGGACGGTAGACGGTGCGCGCCTCCAGCTGGCTTTGCGAGACGGTGCCGGCGCTGGCCGAGTCGGCGAGGCCGATCTGGCTGGCGCGCGAGCCTTCGACCAGTACGCGCTGCAGGAAGGGGTCGTCGGCGCGGGCGGGGGCGCTGGCTAGCAGGAGGCAAAACCAAAGGGCGGGGTCAGACCCAAAGGGTCGGACCCTGGCACGCGGCGGCCGCGTGTCAGGTTCAAGGCAAAAGCTGCTCATTCTTCTGGGCGGTAAAGAGCAGCGTTTCGCCGACCATTTTCCCGGTATTGACCTGGGACGGCAGGAAGTCGCTGAGCACACCGTCGCGCAGCGTGGCGCCATGGGGCAGCTGGGTTTTCTCGATTTCCTGGTAGACGACGATGCTGTCGGCTTTCGCCTCCATGCCCACCCACTGGATGGGCAGGCGCTTGCCGTTGGCGGTGATGCTGAACTGCTTCTCGAGATAGCGTCGGAACACGGCCTGATCCTCCTCCAAACCCAGATCGAAGTTGCGCTGGTAGAGATTCATCAGCAGCGCTTCCACATCGTGCGCCGTGTAAGTATGGACGATTTCGGTACTGCCTGTGCGGGGATTGAAGCTGATGTCGGTCAAGCCCATGTGATAATTATGGGCTTGCGCGGCGGCGCCGATCGTGATCAGCGCCGCCATCAGGACGGCTTTGAAAAGACGCATCACTTCTGATCGAGTTCGGCCTTGGCCTTCTGGTCCTTGCCGTTCTTCAGCGGAGTATTAAAGTCCTTCATCATATCATCCGGACGCTTGGTCTTGAACAGCTCCACGCGCGACTGGGCCACACGGCGCGGCCAGGCATTGTTGCTCTGGTCGATGTCCGCGGTTTCCCATTTCGGGTCCTGCACGATGGACAGCACCGGCTCGTCGGTCACGATCAGCTTCGTGATCTTCTTCGGCGAATAGCGCCACACTTCGGCCGGGATGCGCTCGATGTACTTCTTGCCGGACTTCAGTTCGATCTCCAGGATCAGCGGCGTTACCAGGCCGCCGAGGTTGGAGAAGTCCACCAGGTAGAGGTGCTTGCCCTGGGCCAGCAGGTCTTTTTCCCACTGCTCCAGTTCTTCCTGCTGCTCGGCGTACTTGTTGCGGTCCTTGTTGGTGACGGTGAAGTCATCGTGCTCGTTGTAGAAGTCCTTCAGCTCAGGATGCGCATCGACGCGGCGCGGCATGCCCTTGTTGCGTTCATCGGTGATGCTGACCGGTTCCTCATCGTGGCGGGCCTTCTTCCAGGCCTTCTCCGTTTCCGGATTCTTCGTGCTCACGCCGTATTCGGTGATGCCGTCGATGCTCACGTCCACCGCATCGGTGGTGTAGAACCAGCCGCGCCAGAACCAGTCAAGGTCGGTGCCGGAAGCGTCTTCCATGGTGCGGAAGAAGTCTGCCGGAGTGGGACGCTTGAACTTCCAGCGGCGCGCATATTCGCGGAAGGCGTAGTCGAACAGTTCGCGGCCCAGCACCGTTTCGCGCAGGATGTTCAGCGCGGCGGCAGGCTTGGCGTAGGCGTTATTGCCGAACTGGAGCAGCGACTCCGAATTGGTCATGATCGGCACCTGGTTCTTGGAACGCATGTAGTCGACGATGTAGCGCGCGTCGCCGCGGCCGGCCGGGTAGTTCTCCTCCCATGCTTCCTGGGCCAGCGACTGCACGAAGGTGTTCAGGCCCTCGTCCATCCAGGTCCACTGGCGCTCGTCGCTGTTGACGATCATCGGGAAGTAGTTGTGGCCAACCTCGTGGATCACCACGCCGATCAGGCCATACTTGGCGCGCTTGGAATAGGTGATCTCGCCGGTCTTCTTGTCCTTGGTAGGGCGCGGACCATTGAAGGAGATCATCGGATACTCCATGCCGCCCACCGGGCCGTTGACCGAGATCGCGACCGGGTAAGGGTAGTCGAAGCTGAACTTGTTGTACTGGTCGATGGTGTGGATGATGGCCTGGGTAGAGTACTTCTCCCACAGCGGATTGCCTTCCTTCGGATAGTAGGACATGGCCATCACGTTCGTGCCATCCTTCCTGAAGCCCTGCGCATCCCAGATGAATTTGCGCGACGAGGCCCAGGCGAAGTCACGCACATTCTTCGCCTTGAAGCGCCAGGTCTTGGTGGCCTTGCTGACGGACTTCTCGGCCGCTTCGGCTTCGGCCTGGGTGACGATGACGACCGGCTTGTCCGCAGTGCGGGCCTTGGCCAGGCGGTCGCGCTGGGCGGCGCTCAGCACGTCCGCTGGGTTCTGCAGTTCGCCGGTGGAGGCCACCACGTGGTCGGCCGGCACGGTCAGCTGCACATCATAGTCGCCGAATTCGAGCGTGAATTCGCCGGAGCCGATGAACTGCTTGTTCTGCCAGCCCATGATGTCGTAGTAGGCGGCCATGCGCGGGAACCACTGAGCCACTTCGAACAGTGCGTTCTTGTCCTCTTCGAAGTATTCGAAGCCGGAGCGGCCGCCGAGCACTTTCTGCTCATTGATCTTGTAGTTCCAGTCGATGCCGAAGGCGAATTTCTCGCCCGGCTTCAGCGGCGTGGGCAGATCGATGCGCATCATGGTGCGGTTGATCGTGTACTTCAGCGCGCCGCCATTGGCGGTCTTCACGCCGGTGATCTTGAAGCCGCCATCGAAGTCGCGCGTCAGGATATTGCGCATGCCCTCGAACTTCATGCCTTCCTCTTCGCTGCGCGCCTTGGCCCAGGCTTCGCGCGACGGCGCCGTCATCATGAGGCGGGCGTCGGAATCGGGCTTGAAGATGTTCTGGTCAAGCTGGACCCACAGGTAGGTCAGGGTGTCCGGCGAGTTGTTGTGATAAGTGATGGTTTCGCTGCCGGTGATGGCGCGGTTGGCTTCATCGAGCGTGGCGCGGATATTGTAATCAGCGCGCTGCTGCCAATAGGCGTGACCCGGCGCACCGGATGCGGTGCGGTACTGGGTGGCGGTGGGCAGCAGCTCGTCGAGCTGGCGGAACTTATCGTCGAACGGGTCGGCGGCGATCGCCGAGGCGGTGAGGCATAGGGCGGCAATACTGAAAATCGAGCGCTTCATTGAATCCCCTGACATTACATATTGTAAGAAAATTGCCGGGGTATTCTACGTAGCTTCCTACGCCGCGCGATCAATTCATTTGTAAAAATCCTGATACACGGCAACTGTCCGCGGACGTCCGCGCGGACAGTTTGCCAGACCTCAAAGCTTACTTGAGGCGGTAGGCCAGCTCGGCGCCGGCGGCGCGCAGGGCGCCCTGGACGGCGGGCACTTTGGCCAGCGGATTCAGCAGGCCGTAGTCGTGGATCATGCCGTTGACGCGGGTGGTGGTGACGTCGACACCGGCTGTGGCCAGCTTGCGGCCGTAGGCTTCGCCTTCGTCACGCAGCACGTCGAACTCGGCGGTCTGGATCAGGGTCGGCGGCAGGCCTTTCAGCTGATCGGTCGAGGCTTGCAGAGGCGAGGCATAGATTTCCTTGCGCGCTGCGGCGTCGGTGGTGTAGCTGTCCCAGAACCATTTCATGGCGTTGCGAGTCAGGAAGTAGCCGCTCTGGTACTGGTTGTAGGAGCCGGTTTCGAAGTTGGCGTCGGTCACCGGCCACAGCAGGATCTGGGCGCGCAGCTTGGGCTCGCCTTTATTCTTGGCCATCAGGGACACCACGGCTGCCATATTGCCGCCGACACTATTGCCGGCCACCGCCAGGCGCGATCCGTCAACATTGATTTCCTTGCCATGCGCGGCCACCCACTTGGTCGCGCCATAAGCCTGGTTGATGGCCACGCCGTAGCCCGCTTCAGGCGACGGAGTATAGTCCACGAACACAGCCGCTGCGCCCGAGCTTACGACCAGGTCGCGCACCAGGCGCTCGTGGGTCGGGAAGTCGCCCAGCACCCAGCCGCCGCCGTGGAAGAACATGAACACAGGGAGCGTGCCTTTCGCGCCGGCAGGGCGCACGATGTGCAGCTTCACATCCTCGCCATCCACCTTGATCGTCTTTTCAGAAACGTCCGCTTTGGGCAGGGCAGCGCCTTTCTGCGCGTCGACCAGCACCTGGCGTGCATCTTTAGGGCTCAGCTTTTCCAGCGGCGGCGCATTTTCGATCGCTTTCAGGAAATTCGCCGTTTGCGGCTCGACGCCGGTGTAGTCGACGGCGAAGGCGCTCGTGCTGGCGATGGCGAGGGTGGAGGCAGCTACCAGGGTGTTCAGGCTTTTCATGGTCATTCCTTTCAAAGAATAATGTGCTATTAAATAGTGTGCTACTTATTTGGGGCGCCTTAACGGCGCGAAGTGCTTCATTCAGGCATTCTTCATCAGGCTGTCTCGCAGTTCACCGAGTTCCTCTTTCAGACGGAACACGGTGTCCAGGCTACAACCGCTGGCATCGAGCACGCAGGCCGGCAGGGCGGCTGCCTCGTCGCTCATCGCCTTGCCTTGCGGCGTCAGCGAAATGATGACCTGGCGTTCGTCTTCCGGGCTGCGGTTGCGCGTGATCAGTTCAGCCTGCTCCATCCGCTTCAGCAGCGGCGTGAGCGTCGCCGAATCGAGGAACAGCTTTTCGCCCAGCGCGGACACGGTCTGCTCATCCTGCTCCCACAGCACCATCATGACGAGGTATTGCGAGTAGGTGAGCCCCAGCTTGCGCAGGAGCTTGCGGTAGAGCTTATTCATGGCCAGCGAGGTCGAGTACAGCGCGAAACAAAGTTGTTGATCGAGCCGGGGTACCTGATGCAGCGGGTTGGTGGTCTTGGTGTCCATGGAAAGCAGTATAGATAGTGCGCGATCTAATTGCAAGCTATTTCTTGCGGGATTTTTTCCTTGCCACGCGCCGTCGATTTGACTAAGGTTTAAGTGCCCGCATGCGCGCAGGGCACAAGGGGATGAGAATGAATCAGGCGGATCATTTCTACACGCCGGGGAAACCCGTGCCGGAACAACGCGGAGTTGCCCCAAATCTCTTTCTCGTCGAGCTTGACCCCCAGAGTGTTGTAGATGGGGTACGCTACGACGATAACTATCTTGCCGAGGATGTAACAGCCTGCGGCACGATGCGCGAGACCTGCCCCGTCTGCGAAGAGGGCCATCTGCAACTGGTGTTGCGTCAAAAAAACGTCCGCGTGGCGCACCTCTTCTGTATAGAGTGCACGCGCTGCTTCGGCGCCTTCCTGCCCGATGGAAGCCCCGCACTTGCTGACTGACTATTAGGCTTTTCCTACGGTATCATTCAGCATAGTGCGGCCGTCGGCCGCAAGGAGATGCTGTCAATGTATGCCAAGATGAAGCCGGTTATTCAGATCGCCGACGGGTCTGCCGAAAATCTCGTACGCCTGAATGCTCTGCTTCAGGACCATTATCAAACGCGGCTGGCCGATGATGGGCCGGCCGCCTTACGCCTGGCCCAGCAGCTGCCGCGCCCGGACCTGATCCTGGCCGATGTGAGCCTGGACGGCGTGCGCCTGTGCCAGCATCTGAAGGCCAATCCCGATACCGCCGCCATTCCCGTCATCATCGTGCTCGACCGCGACGACGACGAGCAGCGTATGCGCATGATGTGCGAAGGCGCCGCGGATGTGGTCACGCGCCCCATCGTACCGGAAGTGCTGCTGGCGCGCGTGGCCACGCTGCTGGAACTGAAGCAGGCACGCGAACTGCTGGCCCACC
>DASWYX010000702.1:0-1854 GCA_036404755.1 Pseudoduganella sp. | reverse complement strand
GGCGCCCTGCTGAAAAACGAGCAGGACGTGCACCTGTTCGAGCGCCTGGTCTTCATGTCACGGACGAACCGCTGATGATTACCGTTGCCCCGGTCACGCTGGAACTGAACGGCATCCGCCTGGAGCCGCTCGGCGAAGAGCATGCGGATGGCCTGCTGCAGGCCGCGCAGGACGGCGAGCTGTGGAAGCTGCGCATCACTTCCGTGCCCGAGCCGCAGCAGGTGGCGCAGTACATCGCCACTGCGCTGGAAATGCGCCCTTCCCGCCTGGCCTGGGCCGTGACCGAGGCGGCGTCCGGCCGCGTGCTGGGCACCACCAGCTACCACGACATCCTGCCGAACGTGGACCGGGTGGAAATCGGCTACACCTGGTACCGCCGGAGCGCGCAGCGCAGCCACGTCAACACGACCTGCAAGCTAATGCTGCTGACCCACGCCTTCGACACGCTGGGCTGCGCCGTAGTCGGCTTCCGTACCGATAACTTCAACCACGCGTCGCAGAAGGCGATCGAACGCCTGGGCGCGAAAAAAGATGGCGTGATCCGCCACCACATGATGCGGCGCGACGGCACCGTGCGCGATACCGTCATGTACAGCATCGTGCGCGGCGAATGGCCGGAGATCCGCGCCCACCTGCGCTACCTGCTTGACCGGAGGGCATGATGCTCATCGATTTCTTCTTCACGCTGAAAGACGCGAAAATCCCCGTCACCATCAAGGAGTTCCTGACGCTGCTGGAAGCGATGGAGAAGCAGGTGCTGGAACCGTCGCTGGACGACTTCTATTACATGTCGCGCCTGTGCCTGGTCAAGGACGAAGCGAACTACGACAAGTTCGACCGCGCTTTCGGCGCCTACTTCAAGGGCATCAACAGCGTGTTCGACGCCAAGGGCGAGATTCCGCTGGACTGGCTGCTGCAGCGCATGAAGCGCGAGCTGACCGAGGAGCAGATCGCCCAGCTGGAGAAATTCGGCTACGACAAGCTGATGGACCGCCTGAACCAGCTGCTGAAGGAGCAGAAGGAACGCCATGAAGGCGGCAACCGCTGGATCGGCACCGGTGGCACTTCGCCCTTCGGCAATGGCGGCACGACTCCGGGCGGCATTCGCATCGGCGGCAAGGGCGGCACCCGCACGGCCGTCAAGGTGTGGGAGCAGCGCTCGTACAAGGACTACGACTCGGAACGCGAACTGGGCACGCGCAATATCAAGGTGGCCCTGCGCCGCCTGCGCCGTTTCGCGCGCGAGGGCCTGGCCGAGGAACTGGCGCTGGACCAGACCATCCGCGCCACGGCCAATAACGCCGGCTGGCTGGACATCAAGATGCAGCCCGAGCGCAAGAACAATATCAAGGTGCTGATGCTGATGGACGTGGGCGGCACGATGGACGACCACATCGAGCGCGCCGAGGAACTGTTCTCGGCGGCCAAGTCCGAATTCAAGAACATGGAGTTCTATTACTTCCACAACTGCGTGTACGACTACCTGTGGAAGCACAACCGCCGCCGCAATTCCGAGCGCTTCGCCACCTGGGACGTGCTGCGCAAATACACGCCGGACACGAAGCTGATCTTCGTCGGCGATGCGACCATGAGCCCGTACGAAGTCCTGCAGCCGGGCGGCTCGGTCGAATACAACAACGAGGAAGCGGGCAGCGAGTGGCTGACGCGCTTCACCAATACCTTTCCCAAATTCGTCTGGCTCAATCCCGAGCCGGAAGGCCTGTGGCAATACCGCCAGTCGATCACCGTGATCCGCCAGCTGATGAACAACCGCATGTTCCCGATCACGATCGAAGGGCTGGAGCGGGCGATGCGCCTGCTCAGCAAATAATCAGGGCAGCTGCAGGCGGTAGC
>DASWYX010000701.1:0-3041 GCA_036404755.1 Pseudoduganella sp. | reverse complement strand
TGCCGACGAATCCGGCGCCGCCGACGAAGTTGAGCGACAGGTAATGGGTGGCGCCGAGGATCGAGTTGACCGAGCCCAGGCCCGCCAGCGCGCCGGAAATGGCCATGGTAGCGATGATCATGGCGGAAATCTTCACGCCCGCGTAGTGGGCCGCGTGCTTGTTCAGGCCCGTGGCGCGCAGCTTGTAGCCCCAGGACGAACGCCATACGGCCACGCCGTAGATCACCAGCGCCACGATGGCGAACAGGAAGCTCACGTTCAGCGGGGTGTCGCCCAGCACGGGGAACCAGGTGTTCAGGCGCGGCATTTCCGCGGCGGCCGAGAACACGCGCGACGCGGTATTCTGCTCGCCGGGCGGGATCAGGTATTTCACGATCACGAAGTTAATCAGCGAGGCGCAGATGAAGTTGAACATGATGGTGGTCACCACGATGTGCGAGCCGCGCCTGGCTTGCAGATAGCCGGGGATGAAGGCCCACAGCGCGCCGAACAGGGCGGCGCCGATGATGCCGGCCGGGATCAGCAGATACCAGGGCAGGGTGGCGTCGAAGGCCAGCATTGCCAGAGTCAGTCCAAGGCCGCCGAAATACATCTGGCCTTCCGCACCGATATTGAACAGGCCCGCCTGCATCGCGACCGACACGGCCAGGCCGGTGAACACGAAGGTCGAAGCGTAGAACAGCGTGTAGGACAAGCCTTCCGGATTGACGATGGCGCTGTTGATCAGGATCTGCATGGATTCCAGCGGGTCCTCGCCCAGCAGATGGATCACCAGCGCAGCGACCAGCAGCGCGGAGAGCAGGTTCAGGATGGGCAGGACAAAGCCGGTTGCCCAGCGTGGCATATCGTTCGTGGTCATGGTCAGTGTTTATGCATGCCGCCCATCAGCAGGCCGATGCGGGTGGTGTCGAATTCGTCGATTTTCAGTTCGCCGGTGATGGCGCCGCCGCACATCACGAGGATGCGGTCGGCCAGGGCGCGCACTTCTTCCAGTTCCACCGAGACCAGCAGGATGGCCACGCCGGCATCGCGCAGGGCCAGCAGCTGGGTGTGGATGGATTCGATGGTGCCGATGTCCACGCCGCGGGTCGGCTGGCCGACCAGCATCAGCTTGGGCTGGGCCAGCACTTCGCGTGCGATCACCACCTTCTGCTGGTTGCCGCCGGAGAGCAGTCCGATGCGCAGGTCCGGATTGGGCGGACGCACGTCGAACTCCTTCAGCAGGCCGGCGCAGCGCTGGGCGATGCCCTTGAAGTCGATCAGGCCCCATTTGTTCTTCACCTTGTCCTGGTAGCCGAAGAAGGTGTTCTGCATCACGGAGAAGTTCTTGATCACGCCATCACGCAGGCGGTCTTCCGGCACGTGGCCGATGCCCAGCTCGCGGAACCTGGTCGGCAGGCCGTCCGCGTCGTGGCGCTTTCCGTAGGGCAGGGGCTTGCCTTCGAAATCGACTTCGCCCGAAGTGGGCAGGCTCATGCCGGACAGGATTTCCATCAGTTCCGACTGGCCGTTGCCGGACACGCCGGCAATCGCCACGATCTCGCCGGCGCGCAGCGTGAAGTTGATGTTCTGCAGCAGCTTGACGCCGTTGTCGTCCGACAGCTGCAGGTTCTTCACCTCCAGCACCGGCTTGCCCGGATTGTAGGGCGCGCGCGGCAGGTTGTTTTCGATGGGACGGCCCACCATCATGTTCGCCAGTTCTTCCATGGAAGTTTCAGCGGTCTGCACGGCGCCCACCACGCGGCCGCCACGCATCACGGTCACGGTGTCCGTGATGTCCATGATTTCCTGCAGCTTGTGGGTGATCAGGATGATGGTCTTGCCCTGTTCCTTGAACAGCTTGAGGATCTCGAACAGCGATTCCGTTTCCTGCGCGGTCAGCACGGCGGTCGGTTCGTCCAGGATCAGGATGTTGGCCGAACGGTAGATCTGCTTCAGGATTTCCACGCGCTGCTGGGCGCCGACGGAAAGGTCGTGGATGGTCGCCAGCGGGTCGACGTCCAGGCGGTAGCGTTCGCAGATCTCGCGCAGCTTGCGTTCCGCTTCCGTACGATGGGCCTTCAGCTGGAAGCCGCCTTCGGTGCCCAGCATCACGTTGTCCAGCACGGTCATGTTTTCGACCAGCATGAAGTGCTGGTGCACCATGCCGATGCCGAGGGCGATCGCCTCGTGCGAGGTGCGGATGTCGCGTTCCTGGCCGTCGATCAGGAGCTGCCCGCTGTCGGCGTTGTAGTAGCCGTAAAGGATGCTCATCAGCGTCGATTTGCCTGCCCCGTTCTCGCCCACCAGGCCGTGGATGGCCCCTTTGGCGATGCTGAAGCTGACGTCCGTATTCGCCTTTACCGCTCCAAAGTGCTTGGAGATATTGCGGAATTCAACAGCTGGCTGCATAAGGATTTTCAGGTCGTATTTACTGAAAAACGCGCCGTACGGGTATCCCCGTCGGCGCGTTCTCGTTAAAGGGAAAGCGAATTAGGCCGGGCAGGCGGCGTTGGTGGCTCGGATGTCGATGACCTTGATCTTGCCATCGATAATGTCCTTGCGCGCGCCCAGCACTTTCTTTTCGATCTCTGGCGTGATCAGCTTGCGGTTGTGCTCGTCCAGAGCCCAGTCCACGCCGCCTTCCTTGATGCCCTTGGCGGTCACGCCGGCTTTCCAGGTGCCGTTCTTCATCTGCATGAAGGAGTCGTACACGGCGTTGTCCACGCGCTTGACCATCGAAGTCAGCACGGAACCCGGATACAGGCTGTTCTGGTTGGAGTCTACGCCGATGGAGAGCTTGCCTTTTTCCTTGGCGGTCTGCAGCACGCCCAGGCCGGAGCCGCCGGCCACGGCAAACACCACGTCCACGCCGCGGTCGAATTGCGAGCGGGCCAGTTCGCCACCCTTGGCCGGGTCATTCCAGGCGGCGGAAGTGGTGCCTACCATATTCGAGAACACTTCCGATTTCTTGTCGGTGGCTTTCGCGCCTTGTGCATAGCCGCAGGCGAAGGTGCGGATCAGCGGAATGTCGATGCCGCCGATGAAGCCCAGCTTCTTGG
>DASWYX010000700.1:0-19596 GCA_036404755.1 Pseudoduganella sp. | reverse complement strand
GGGCGGACGAAGCGGCGGCAGGTGCGGGCGATGCGGCGGCGGCAGCGGAAGGTGCCGGTGCAGCGGCGGCCGGCGCAGCAGCCTTGGCGGCCGGCTTGGCTGACGTCGCCTTGCCATCGATCGCATCCTTCAGGATCGCTTCCAGGTCGCGCGGCATGTCGGGCAGGCTGTCGGGTGCGGCGCCGTTATTCAGTTCGGCCAGCTGGTCGGCCACGAAGCCGGAGGCCTGCAGCGCCGCCTCAATCGACAGCGGGGTCACGGGCGCGGCGCCCGTGCGCAGCGCATCGAACAGGTTTTCGGTCAGGTGGCAGGCCGAGACCAGGGCGCCCAGGTTCATGAAGCCGGCGCCACCCTTGATGGTATGGAAGGAACGGAAAACGGCGTTCAGTGTTTCCTTGTTGTCGGGGTCACGTTCGAGGCGCAGCAGGTGCTCTTCCACGTTGACGGCCAGGTCCATCGCCTCGACAACGAACTCCTTGAGCATATCGTCCATTAGAATCCCAGATCGGCAAGCAGGTCGTCCACACTGTCCTGACTCAGGGCCACCGACGGAGCGGATGGACCGGACATCAGCGACACCTCTTTCTGCGCAATCTTCTCGCGCACTTCGGCCGGGGCGTTATCCTTCAGCAGCTGGGCCAATTCGTTTTCGACCGTCTTGGTAATGTTGACGACTTTCTTGATCAGCTGGCCGGTGATGTCCTGGAAGTCCTGCGCCATCATGATTTCCAGCAGGCGCGCCTTCTCCGCTTCGGTGGCTTCGGAAACGGCCTGGGCAAAGGCGCGCGAATCGCCGGCCAGGGTCTTGAACTCATCGATGCTGAGCTTGCCGGCGAACAGGTCGGCCCAGCGGTCTTCCATTTCCTTCGATTTCTTCGATAGCGCATCCTGGGCCGGCATGCCGTCGTCCAGCGTGTTCAGCACCTTGTTGGCGGCCTGCTCGGTCAGCGAGGCCACGTATTCCAGGCGGTCCTGCGCGTCCATGATCTGGGTCGAAGCTTCGGTCAGGGCCTTGTCGTAGCCCAGTTCGCGCAGCGAATCGTGCAGCAGGCGCACGATGCCGCCCAGGCGCTCGAACATCGAGCTGTCATGCGCATCGCCTTCGGCGCCGTGTGCATCGTTGGATGCGGCTACAGCGGGCGCGGCGGCGGCAGTCGGCGTCTCGGCGCTGCGGGCGGAGGCGATTTCGTCGAACAGGTTCTCCAGATCGTCTTCCTCGGAAGCGGCTGGGGCCGGGGCCGGGGCTGGCGCCGGGGTAGGAGCCGCAGCGTTCCGCTGAGCGGACACTTCCTCGAATAGTGCATCGAAATCATCAGCGGCGTCGGTCATAATCCCTGCTTCTCCATGTCTAAAAAATTGCTGCCGTTGATCCTCGGCAATATCAGCACTTACGCGAGTGTATCAGGGGCGCGCCCCTTAGTTCAATCTCTCCCTTTGCATTCCCATTCACTGCGCACCGACTGTTGTATTTGGGAAGCCCCGGAAAATGCACTATTTGCATCTCTTTTGCCGGAGAACGCCACGTTTATTGACAAATATCAAGTCTTTACAACAGAACAATAAGTAAAAACAGGGCTACAATGAGGATAGGACCCCCATAAGAGGAGGCTGTATGTACCGGAAAATCCTGATCACGACCGACGGTTCCGCTGTGTCCAGCAAGACCGCCTGTGCGGGCACCAATTTCGCTCAGCAGATGGGCGCCGAAGTGCTGGCTCTGTTTGTGGCCCCGGAATACCAGTATCCGATCTATGTGGAAATCATCCCGCCCAGCTATCCCAGCGAGGAAGAGTACCGGGCGGCGATGCAGCGGGCGGGGAACGAGCACGTCCAGCCCATCCTGGAATCCTGCGCAAAAAAAGGTGTGCGGGCGGAAGGGATGACGGCGTTCGCGGAAAGCGCGGCGCTGAAAATCGTTGATGTTGCCGAGAAAAATGGCTGCGACCTGATTTTCATGGGTTCGCACGGCCGCAGCGGCTGGGGCCAGTTGCTTCTTGGGAGCGTAACGAATAAAGTGCTGTCCCACTCCAGGATCCCGGTGCTCGTGCACAGGTTGATCAAGGACCCTTCGCCCGTCGAATAAGGCGACCAGCCGGGCTGGCGCCGCAGCGGTGCGCCGCAACTGTTAATTATTTAATAAAGTTATCAAAAATCCCATGATCCGAATTGTCATCGCCGACGACCACACCATCATGCGCGAAGGCCTGAAGCGCATTCTCGACGGGGCGCCGGACATCGACATAGTCGGGGAAGCGGTCGACGGGTTCGAAGTGATGGGCCATGTGCGCCAGGGCGGCTTCGACCTGCTGCTGCTGGACCTTTCCATGCCGGGGCGCAGCGGCGTCGACCTGATCCGCCAGATCAAGAGTGAGGCGCCCAAGCTGGCCATCCTCATCCTCACGATGCACGAGGAGGAACAGTACGCGGTGCGCGCCATCCGCGCGGGGGCCCAGGGCTACCTGACCAAGGAAAGCGCCGGCACCCAGCTGGTGGGGGCGATCCGCAAGGTGGCCTCCGGCCGTCCTTATATCAGTACCGAGGTGGCCGAGCAATTGGCCCTGAATATCATGCAGCCGAACGAAACGCTGCTGCACAAGCAATTGTCCGACCGCGAGTTCGAAGTGTTTTCCCTGCTGGTGGGCGGCAAGTCCATCACCGAGATCGCCAACGGCCTGCACCTGAGCGTGAAGACCGTCAGCACCCACAAGACGCGCATCATGCAAAAAATGGGCATGACTTCGTTGTCGGAGCTGGTGCAATATGCTGTGGCGCACAAACTACTTTCCCCCTTCAAGGCCTGAGGGATTTCCCTCTGTCAGGGTAAGAATATTCCTACATTGCAGCGCAACATCCTACGCCCATAATCAGCCCTTTGCTGATATGAAGACAACACCTGTGTTGGCATACTGAAACCATCACGCTTGAGTTGCCGGAAATATATGAACTTTTCGGCAACATAATAAAACCCGACAAGCGAAGTCCTGAACCAGGAGATGAGTATGCTTTCAACGCAATCGTCTGACATTCGTGCCAGCGCGGCCCCCACTTCGACCGAGGCGGGCCGCCAGCGCCAGGGCCGGCTCTGGTCTAACCTCAAAGAAGTCTGCGAACTGCTCCACATCCCGGTCTGCTCCATCAATGTCGACGAACTACTGTTCCAGCACGTGCAGTTCAAGACGGGACAGCGCATCCACACCATCGGCCAATCCTTCGACATGCTGTATGTCGTCAATTCCGGCTTCCTCAAAACCGTGCTGATCGATGAATTCGGCAACGAGCAAGTGCTGGCCTTCCCGATGAAAGGCGACCTGCTGGGCGTGGACGGCATCCATACCCGCCAGTACTCGTCGGAAGCGGTCGCCCTGTCGGACTGCGACCTGATCCTGCTGCCCTTCAAGAAACTGACCGCCCTCGGCCGCATCCATCTCGAGCTGGAAAACATGCTGTATGGCGTGATGAGCCGCGAACTGGTGCGCGAGCAGGCAATGATCGGCATGCTGGGCGCGCTCAGCGCCGAGGCCCGCGTGGCGCGCTTCCTCGTGTCGCTGTCCGAACGGTTCGCGCAAATGGGCTATTCCAGCAAGCTGTTCAACCTGCGCATGACGCGCCACGAAATCGGCTCCTACCTGGGCCTGACTCTGGAAACGGTGAGCCGCACGCTGTCGGCCTTCAACGAAATCGGCCTGATCAGTGTCGACCAGCGCACGATCGGCATCAAGGACCCCGAGGCGCTGAAGTGCCTGCGCCGCCTGCCGCCTTCGCGCGCCCGCGGCAAGGTGCCGGGCCGTGGCAAGGCCGCTGCCGTGGCGGCCGAAGCGCCCGCCCCGCTGCTCGCCGCACTCTGAATTTCCTAACCCAGCTTGGGCCCGCTTCGGCGGGTCTTTTTTTATTGACAATTGGTTTTGTGCTGCGCATAATTCAAATGCGAATGATTCTTATTTAAGGATAAAAACAAATGCACATCTCCGATACCCCCGCCCTGTCCGCCGCGAAATCTGTGGCAGCGCCCGGCGCTGCAGCAACGCCCGTGCCGCGCTACACCACCGCCGGCCTGATGCAGGACCAGCGCGAAATCGAAATCGAACATGCGGGCCGCATCTACCGCCTGCGCATCACCCAGCTGAACAAGCTGATCCTGACCGCCTGACTTTCCCTCGCCAGCCAGCCGCACCCAACGCGCTAGCCAGCCCCACCCTGCCTTTGATGGAGCGACCATGGCTATCGACGCAAACGACCCGATCTTCCACACCCCCGACCTGCCGGGCCAGCACCCGGAACTGATGCTGTCCGCCGTACTGCACCTGATGTCGCACTACACGGCCAACGCCGCCGACAATGGCGGCTGCGTCAAGCTGGCGTCCGTGATCGAACGCCACCTGAAGGCGCTGGCCGCCCTGCCCGGCCTGGCGCCCGTGCTGAGCGCAACCTGCCAGCAGCTTTCCGAACAATGGGCCGCCGTCGTGGAGCGCTCGCTGCCGCCGGTCCAGCCGGGCTTTTTGAGCCGCATCATGGGGCGCAGCCGCCCTGCCCCGCAGCCGGCCTGACGGGAGGCGGCCATGTGCGACAAACACTCGCAGGCTTTGCCGCCGATGCCGGCACCGCGCCGCCGCCGCATCTGGGAGCTGGGGCACGGCTGTCTCTGCCCCCTGGTCGGCGTGGGCCTGCCCTTGCCCGTGCTGCGCAAGCTGGCGACCAAGGCGGCCAGCGCCGGCCGCCAGGGCGGCACGCTGCTGGCGGACGATTACGAAGTCCACGTCGGCACCGTCAGCGAATGCGGCACGCGCAACCGCCTGTCGGAAGCGGTGCAGAAGGAACTGGAGCGGCGCTATGCGGCGGTGCTGCAGCGCTTCCGTACGGCCAAGGACGCGGCGCAGCTGGAAGCGCTGTGGCGCGCGGCGGTCGCCGGCGGCGACGTGTCCGGCCCCTTTTTCGCGGGACTCACCCATCCCCGTTGCACGCAGGCGCTGGAAGAGCAAATGTGCCGCGACCTGCACATGATCCAGCACCAGGCCGGCGCCGTGGCGCGCGCCGATATTCATCGCCTGAACACGCTGGCCGGGGAAAACGCGGCGCTGGCGCGGGAGGTGGCGCGGCTGCAGGCGCGCAGCGCCGCCGCGCAGCAGGAGCGCGCCGCCGAACAGGAGCGGCATAACGCGGCCCTGATGCAGCTGCGGGCGCAGCTGATCGGGCGCGACAGCATAACGGCCGCGCTGCGGCAGGAGCTGGAGGAATTGCGCGCGTCCATTCCGGGACTCGCCTCGCGCGAACGCCTGGTGCGGCAGCTGGAGATGGTCGAGGAACGCGAGCGCGCGCAGCGCCTGCAGATCGCGGACCTGCGGCGCGCGCTGGCCCAAGCCGAAGCCGAAGCGGAAACCCTTGCGCTGCACACGGAAGCCGATGCGGACGCCGGCGCCGTCCAGGATACGGCGGCAGGCGCATGCGCTGCCGGCGCACTGCAGCAGGTCGTCCTGCACGGCCGCCTGGCCGAGCGCCACGTGCTGTGCGTGGGCGGCCGCAGCGGCAATGTGGCCGGCTACCGCGCCTTGCTGGAACAGGCCGGCGCGCGCTTCAGCCACCACGACGGCGGCCTGGAACACAACGCCAACCAGCTCGAATCAAGCCTGGCCGCGGCCGATCTCGTAATCTGCCAGACCGGCTGCATCAGCCACGCCGCCTACTGGCGCGTGAAGGACTATTGCAAGCGGCACGGCAAGCGCTGCGTATTCGTGGACAAGCCCAGCCTGTCCACCCTGCAGCACAGGCTGGAAGAGCTGGCGCAATAAAAAACGCCCCGGACGCTGGCGCGCACGGGGCGTTTATCCTCAAGCCGCGGGGCTTAGAAGGTGTAGGAACCGCTCATGTAGAAAGTGCGGCCCAGTGGGTCTGCGTAGCGCGGGTCGAAGCCAACCTGGTGGCCCGAGGAGTTACGCAGCGACAGCGGCGGATCGCGGTCCAGCAGGTTCTTGATGCCGGCGCGCAGGGCAACGGCCTTGGACACATTCCACTTGCCCTGCCAGTCCCAGGTCAGGTGCGACGGCACGCGCAGGCGGATCGACTCCAGCTTGTTGGTCGTCAGGTTCAGCACGCTCGCTTCCGCGTCGGTGTAGCCGTTGCGGTAGTTGGCGATCAGCGAGTTGCTGAAAGCGCCGGTGTCGAGGGTGTTGGTCCAGCGCACAACGTGGCGGAACGACACGGCATTGTTGGTGCCGAAGAAGTTCAGGCTGTTGGTCCACTGGTCGCTGGTGCCCGGCTTGGTGTAGTCGGACTTCAGCAGGTAGGTGCCCTGCAGGTTCGAGGTCAGGTTGCCGAAGCTGAACTTCTGGCGGCCGGTCAGGTCCCAGTCGATACCCTGGTTGTGGGTCTGGCCGATGTTGATGGCCAGCTGCTTGATCGCCCAGTAGGTGGTGCCGGTGGCAGGCTGGGTGAAGGTGGTGAACAGGTCGCGGAAGCGCGCCGGATCAGCAAAGATCTGCTGCTCGGACACGGACGACACGGCGTCACGGATCTTCACGTCCCACAGGTCGGCGCCGAAGGAGAAGGCATTGCTTGGCTCGACGCGGAAGCCGATGGTGAACTGCTTCGACTTCTCAGGCTTCAGTTCCGAATTGCCGCCCTGGTACACGTTGTACTGCTGCTTGCCGGACTGGCACAGCGAGTCGTTGCCCAGCACGGTCGGGCAGTTGTAGCTGGAAGCGGTGAAACCTGCAGCGACCAGCGGCTGGCCGATATCCAGCATCGACGGGGCCTTGAAACCGGTGCCGTAGGAACCGCGGATCAGGGTGGTCGAAGTCGGCTGCCAGCGCGCGGAGACCTTATAGGTGGTGGCCGATTCGCGGTTGCCCATCTTGGTACCGGTCACGCCGTTGTCGATGGCGGAGAAGCCGTCGTAGCGCACAGCGGCGGACAGTTCCACCTTCTTGATGACCGGAGCGGCCAGTTCGGTGAACACGCCGTAGGTGTCGCGCTTCATGTCGTAGGTAGCCGGCGAGCTCAGGTTGTAGATCACGCCGGTCGATGCTGCGACGGACGGAGTCTGCTCGTAGTGGTACTGGCGGAAGTCGCCGCCCACTGCGATGCTGGCCTTGCCGCCTGGCAGATCGAACAGTTCACGCGAACCGTGCGCATCGACGCCCTTCAGGGTGGTGGAAGCGGTGCGGATCGAGCCGTGGAAGATCGCGTTCTGCACCTTTTCCTTGGCGGCGTCGGTCAGCGAGCCGTAGGCGTTGAACGGGTTGATCACGTTGCTGTTGATCAGGTCGCGGAATTCCTTGTTCAGCGTGTAGCCGTTTTCGTAGCGCTCATTGATCTTGTTGCGGGACCAGGTCAGGCCGGTGTTGAAGGACCAGGCGCCGATATCGCCTTCCGCGCCCATCACGAAGTGCTGCGAGTCGGTGATGGTGTTGCTGTCGCGGGTGCCGAAGTCCAGGGCGCGGAAGTTGGCCGTGATGGTCTTCACGTCCGCCTGCTGGGCCGAGGTCAGGTAAGGCTGCACGTAGTCCTTGTAGTACTGGGACGAGGTCGCGATCGCGATCGGCGCGGTGTTCGGCGCGATGCGGGCGGTCAGGTCCAGGCGGGACAGCGCGGTTTCAGCGAACAGGTTGACGTTGTCGGTCAGCTTGTAGGTCGCCTTGCCGAAGAAGCTGTCGCGCTTGTTTTCAGGCACGATGTCGACATACGGTGCAGTGTTGAAGCCGCAGTTCTTGGCCAGCGCGGTGTTGGCAGCCTGCAGGTAGTTCATCGGCGCGCAGTTGCCGCCGTGGGTGTTCGCGTACGGATTGAAGGCGACCGACTTGTTGGTCACGGAGTCCTTGAACGCCACCTGCACGTTGGCTGGAATCGCCGAAGTGCTGGTGCGGTCCATCACGTACTTGGTGCCATTCCACGAGAACGGCAGGTAGGAGGTGGCGGCGCAGTCGCGCTCGGAAGCGACCAGGCGGGTACGCTCGTCGTGGCGGTAGGCGGCCACGATGGAGTAGCGGTCTTCTTCCAGGTTGCCGAAGCCCAGGGTCAGGTTGGCGTAGGTCTTGCGAGCGGAGTCGCTGGCGCCTGGCTGCTCATAGCCGGCCTCGATCGACGGCGCCTTGACATTGCTCTTCAGGATGAAGTTGATCACGCCGGCGATGGCGTCCGAACCGTACAGGGCGGAAGCGCCATCGGTCAGGATTTCCACGCGCTCAACGGCGCTCAGCGGAATGGCGTTCAGGTTGACGGCGGAACCGGAGCCCTGCGGCGCCACGCGGCGGCCGTTCAGCAGCACCAGCGTGTATTCTTCGCCGATGTCGTGGATGGAAGCGGAAACGCGGCCACCGGAGTTAGTGCCCGAAGCGATTGCGTCGATGGTGAAGCCCTGCATTGCCGGCAGGTTCTGGACCAGGTCAGCGACGGTGGTCGCGCCGGTCTTGGCGATCTGCTCGGCGGAAAGGCGCTGCACTGGCAGTGCGCCTTCCACGGCGATACGCTTGATTGCAGAACCGGTGATCTCCACGCGCTGCATTGCCTGTTGTTCCTGGGCGAATGCCTGGCCAGCAAACAGCATCGAACCGGCCAGCGCGGTCAGCGCCAGGCGAACGGAGGTCACACCGATCTTTTCTTGGAAAACCATTCATTACTCCTGAGTTAATAGACATCAATGAGCAATGGGAATTCCTGCGGCCGCGCACAATGCTTTGTTACCTGCCCGGGACTGCTTTGGGAGATGACAACAACGCCATACGCCTAAACAAACGGAGACTAAAAGCTGGGCGACGAGACTCATTGCTCATCGAGCAAGCATTATGCAATTCGTCATGCACCATTTTGAAGCACCAATATTACAAAACTGAAATATTCATATATTGTTCGTTACATTGTGTGAGATTCCGACTTTTATTTGAGTATTTCGTGAGCAATCGTTGGATTCGCGCAACAGACCCTCAATAAACATCGCGGCGATAGCGGCCAGTTCTTGCCATCTCAACCATGAATGTGCTTGTAAAAATTTGTTGCAGGGCTTGATCGACGCCCGCCGCCATGCCCTCCAGGCTGCCGCACACATAGATGGCGGCGCCTTCTTCCACCCAGGCGCGCAGCGTGGCGGCTTCGCGCAATAGTAGGTCCTGCACGTAGACGCGGCCGGCGGCATCGCGCGAAAAGGCGCGGTCCAGCTTCAGCATGCCGGCCGCTTGCAGCACCGCCAGCTCGCCGGCGTAATGGCTGTCGTGCGCGGCATTGCGCTCGCCGAACAGCAGCCAGTTGCGCGCCTGCCCGGCCTGCACGCGGGCGCGCAGGTGCCCGCGCAGTCCCGCGATGCCGCTGCCATTGCCGATCAGGATCAAGGGAACCTGGGCATTCTCTTCCAGCCGGAAGCGGCGGTGCTCGCGCAGGCGCAGCTGCACCATGCCGCCCGCCGGCGCATCCTGCGTCAGCCAGCCGGACGCCAGGCCATTGCTGCCGTCGGCATGCCGGTGCAGGCGCACCAGCAGGTGCACGCGGCCATCCTGCGGCACCGAAGCGATCGAGTATTCGCGCGGACGTTCGGGATCGCCCGGCGCCGCCACCTGCACCAGGTCGCCGGACTGCCACGCCGGCAGCGCGCCTTGCGCCGGTTCCAGCTCCAGGTGATACAGCGGCGCGCCGGCGCTGCCCGGATTCAGCAGCCTGCGCTCGGCCAGGCGCCAGTCGGCAAACGCCGGTGCGCCCCAGTCGGGCGCATCGCTGGTGCCCACCAGGTGACTCAATTGCCGGCGCCAGTGCGCGATGGAGTCGGCATTGCTGCGGTCCACTTCCACGCGCTCGAACAGGGGACGCGCGCCCTGGCCGTGCAGCCAGGCATCCAGCGCGCGGCCAAAGCCGCAGAAGGAGGCGTAGGCACTGTCGCCCAGCGCCAGCACGGCGTAATGCAGGTGCTGCAGTTCGAGTCCGGTGCGCGTCATCAGGCGCTGGGCGAAACTGGCGGCGGCATCGGGCGCATCGCCCTCGCCATACGTGGACGTCAGGAACAGGATGCGCTCGGTGCTGCGCAGGTCCGCATGTTCCAGCTCGTCGAATTCGCAGATGCGGTTGGCGACGCCCGCCACGCGCAGCGTTTCGCTGGTCTGGCGCGCCAGCTGTTCGGCATTGCCGGTCTGGCTGGCGTAGGCCACGATCCAGGCATTGGCGCCGCCGCCGGCGCGCGCGGCCCGGGCCACGGCGCGGGCACGGCGATGGCGCAGCCACGGCACAAGGCACACCAGCCCGTAGCTGGCGAGGCAGGCGGCGGTCAGGACAAGGCGTGTGGGGTCGTTGGTCAGGATCATTCGTCGTCAAGCATGGCAAGGAAGCGGCTGCTCATCGCTTCGCGCAAGGCATCGCCCTCGCGCAGCAGGAAGCGGGCAGCGAGGCCCTGTTGTTCGGCCAGCCGCAGGCCGGCCTCCTCGCCCAGCACGGTGAGCGCGGTGGACCAGGCATCCGCCGCCATCGCCTGTTCGTGGACGACGGTAACGGAAGCCACATGATTCGTGATCGGCGCGCCGCTGCGCGGATCGATGGTGTGCGGGAAGCGCTGTTCGCCGTGCAGGAAGAAGCGGCGGTAGTCGCCCGAGGTCGCGACGGACAGGCCATGCAGCGCCACGGCGATTTCATCGATGCCCGCAGCCGGCGTTTCCAGCGACACCCACCACGGCTGGCCATCCGGCTTCACGCCCGCACCGCGCAGCTCGCCGCCCACTTCAACCAGGTAGTCGCGCACGCCCTGCCCTTCCAGCCACAAGGCCAGCGCATCGACCGCATAGCCTTTGGCGACAGCGGAAAGATCGAGCTGAATGCTGCCTGGCTGGAAGGCGCGCCGGCGCGCCTGGTCGAGTTCCACGCGGCGCGTGGCGATGCGCTCGCACGCCTGTGCCACTTCGGCACGCGACGGCGGCGTGAAGCCCGCCGCATCGTAGCGCCCCGTGGGACCGAAGCCCCACAGGTTCACCAGTTCGCCAGCACAGGGATCGCAGGCGCCGCCGGTGGCGCGCGCCACGCCCATCGCGTAATTCAGCACATGGAAAAAAGCTTCCGGCAGCGTGTGCCAGGTGCAGGCGCCGGCGCGGTTGAAGCGGCCCAGGTCCGACGCCGCTTCCCAGTGGCTCATCTCGGCCACGACGGCGTCGAGCTGCCGCTGCAAGCCTTGCTGCAGCTGGGGCGCTTCAGCGCGCCGCACCACGCGCGCCGACCAGGTGGTGCCCATGCTCTCGCCGCGGAAATCGAAGATGCGCCCCTCCGCCAGCGGCGCTTCGGCCGAGATGACGGGAGGGAGCAGGACGCGGCGAGCCATGCTTATTGCGGCAGCACTTCCACGGTGGCCGCGTAGGTCACGCGGCGCGGCGGCATTTGCGGCGGCTGGCCAGGCTGGGCAGGCGCCATCGCCGGCCAGCTGCTGCTCACCAGGTACATGCCCGCTTGCGGAACGGTGAAGGTGATTTCGCCTTTGGCGTCGGTGGTCTGGCGGATCTCGCCCAGCGTGCCACGATAACGCACGCCGCCCGGAATCAGGCTGAAGGCCTGGTTCGCGGCCGGTTTGCCATCCAGCAGGAAGCGCCACGTCGCCTTTTCACCCGCGCGCATATCGTTCGGGTGCGTCACCGGCACCAGTTCCAGGCCCACGCCGGTCGGCTTGAACACGGCATCGTCGGTCTTGTTCGCGCTGGCGAAAGTTTCCAGGCGGCTGGCGGTGCGCGACACTTTCAGTTCTTCCGCATTAGCCGGCACTTCCTTCGCCATCGCTTCCTCGCTGCCGCGCCAGCGCTTCGTTTCGCCATTGGCCTTCCAGCTGGCCATCACGGTCTGCGACACCAGCGCCACCTTGTACGTGCCCGGCTTGGCCAGCTTCACGTCGAAGGTCGAGCGCATCTTGCCGGTGCTGGCATTCTCCAGCGGCACGCTGGCGCCATCGGGGCCGGTGACGGTGATGCCATCCAGCTTGACCGGCAGGTGATCGATCTCGAACAGGCCTTCGGAGACGGCGGCGTCCACGGTAATCCACGCTTCCTTCGCTTCCACATAGGTGGACGAAGGCAGCAGCCAGGGCTTGTGCGCGTGGGCGCTGAAGGCGGCGCCGGCCAGGGCCAGGGCGATCAGGGTTTTGCTCGGTTTCATGGCCTCTCCTTATGGCTTCACTTGCACGACGACGTCACCCACTTCTTCCTTGCCCTTGGCGGCCACGTTCTGTGCGGCCTTCACGGGCAAGGTCAGCGGCACCTTCACGGCTTCACGGCCACCCGCTTCGCGCGCCACTTCCACCACCACGTTGTACTGGCCGGCAGGCAGCTTGTTCAGCGCTTCCTTCGCCACGGGGAAGGTCAGCGTGTGCTCGCCCGGGCCGCGCGTCGCACCGCTCACGCCATCCATCGGCATCGCCACGTCGCGCCCCGACTTGCGCCACCACTGGCGCATATCCTTCAGCCACTTGGTGCCCGCGTTGTCCTTCTTCTTCACGTCGTACAGCACGGCCAGGTTGCTCACCACTTTCTGGTCGGCGTTTTCCAGCCAGGCGGCGATATAGGGGCGGTGGTACTCGGCCACGTTCAGTTGCGGGATATCGAGCTTCAGCGCCAGGTCGGCGGCCATCGCATTGGCGCTGGCCAGCGGCAGGGCGAGAGCGATGGAATAACGTAGTTTCATGGTTGTCCTTAATGAATGAACAGCAGAGCGATAACAAAGGGGATCAGCATGCCCAGGCCGACCATCGGCCAGGTGAACGGGCGCTTGGCCGCATGGAACTTGAGGATCAGCAGGCCGGTAAGGCAGAACACCAGGCAGGAGGCCGCAAAGATATCGATGAACCAGTTCCACGCGGCGCCGGTATTGCGGCCCTTGTGGACGTCGTTCAGCCAGGAGATCCAGCCGCGGTCCGTGTTTTCGAATTCGGCGGCGCCATCTTCCAGGCCGATGCGCACCCAGGCGTCGCCGCCCGCTTTGGGCAGCGGCAGGTAGACTTCGTCGGCGGCCCATTCGGCAATGCGTCCGCCCGCCTTCAGCGACCAGGTATCGAGCAGCCAGCGCTCCGCTGCTTCCGGCAGGGGCGCCTTGTCGCCGTCATGGCCGGCGGCGAAGGCCTTCAGCGTATCGAGCAGCGGCGCGGGCGCCGTGGCCTGCTGGCGGATGACGGTGGGTTTGGCTTCGATCTGGCTGGCGTGGTTCAGCGTGATGCCCGTGACGGCGAAGAGCAACATGCCCAGCAGGCACAGCGCGGAGCTGATCCAGTGCCACTGGTGCAGGTTCTTCAACCACACGGCGCGCGACGCTGCCTGGGCTTGCGTGATGTCTTGACCGCTCAATGCTTTCGCTTTCAAAAATGGTGTGGCAGACATCATATCACTTGTAAATGCAATTGAGAACTATTATCATTTAACTCCCCAATCCATTAGCCAGCCTTTTCCCCGACCGACGGGGGCGCCAGCCCACCACGTCAAAAACCGGAGAGAAGACTTGAACCCTGACCCTATTCGCAGCCGCAAGCACAGCGCGGCCACCCAGCCCCTGCTCACGCAATCCCTGATCGCCATGGCCGTTCTCGGCCTCCCGGCCGCCGTCCAGGCGCAGGCGCAGGAAAAGACCATGGCCGAAGTGCAGGTGCAGGCCGGCGGCGAGGCGCCCTACAAGGCCGGGAAAGTATCGTCGCCCAAGCTGACCCAGCCGCTGGTCGACACGCCGCAGACGGTCTCCGTCATCAGGAAGGAAGTGATGATGGAACAAGGCGCGTTCACCATCATGGAAGCGCTGCGCAATACGCCAGGCATCACGCTGCAACTGGGCGAGAACGGCAACACCAGCGCCGGCGACACCTTCCAGCTGCGCGGCTTCAGCGCCCAGAGCGCCCTGTTCGTGGACGGCATCCGCGACCTCGGCGCCATCACGCGCGACACCTTCAATATCGAGCAGATCGAAGTGTCCAAGGGCCCTGCCGGCGCCGACATCGGCCGCGGCGCGGCGGGCGGCTACATCAACCTCGTCAGCAAACTGCCGACGCGCGACGAAGCACTGTGGGCCACCGCCAGCTACAACAGCGGCGGCACCAGGCGCGCCACCGCCGACCTCAACCGCAACTTCGGCGGCAGCGGCGCCTTCCGCCTAAACGCCATGGTGCAGGATGGCGGCCAGCCGGGCCGCAAGGTCATCGATAACCAGAGCCATGCCATCGCCCCATCGGTCGCCTGGGGCCTGGGCACGCCGACCCGCCTCTACCTGTTCTCGCAGCACGTGCGCCAGGACAATACGCCGGACGGCGGCATTCCCAGCGTGGGACTGCAAGGCTTTTACAACGCCAACGTGGCCCTGCGCAGCGCACCGCGCGTGGAGCGCGGCACGTGGTACGGCCTGAACAGCGATTACGAAAAAGCCGATGCGGACATGGTGACGGCGAAAATCGAGCACGAGCTCGCCGCCAATACCACGCTGACCAACACCACGCGCTGGGGCAAGTCGAAGATGGACCGCATCCTGACGGGCATCAATACGCTGACCGCCGTCGGCGCGCCCGAGACCTGGACCGTGAGCCGATCGCGCCAGAGCGTGCTGCAGGAAAACCGCATCCGCGCCAACACCACGAACATCGTCAGCGAGCTGGGCGCGCATACGCTGTCCGGCGGTCTCGAACTGCTGAGCGAAGAACAGTTGTCGCCGACGCGCACCGGCTTAGGCGGCGCAGCCGCGCCCGCCACTACGCTGGTCGCCAACCTCTACCATCCGAACCCGGACGATCCGCTCAGCGCCTACAATCCGCAGCGCAACGGCGCCTTCACCCAGGGCAAGACCGACACCGTGGCTGCCTACCTGTTCGATACCTGGAAGTTGAACCCGCAGTGGCAGCTCAACGGCGGCGTGCGCGCCGAGCACTACAGCACCGAATCGCATGCCGCCACGCTGACCGGCAGCAACCTGATCAGCAGTCACCTGGAGGATTCGGACAATCTGCTCAGCTTTAAGGCTGGCTTGCTGTACAAGCCCGCCGCGAATGGCAGCCTGTACCTGGCGTGGGCCAATTCGAAGACGCCGCCCGGCAGCGCCAACTTCTCGCTGAGCTCAGCAGCAGGCAATATCAACGGTCCGGGCATGGCGCCGCAAAAGACGACGAATCTTGAACTGGGCACGAAGTGGGATGTGCTGGCGAAGACGCTGGCCATGACGGCCGCGCTCTACCGCACGGACAACAGGAATGAAATCACGCAACTGGATGCCGCCACCAACACCTGGTCGCAGCTGGGCAAGCGCCGCGTGCAGGGCCTGGAACTGGGCGCGGTCGGCCAGATCACGAGCGCATGGCAAGTGATCGCCGGCCTGGCGACGATGGACACGGAAATCAGGCAGGGCACAACGGGCAACAATGCCGCTGGCGCCGCCACGCGCTGGTCGCCCAAGCTGAGCGCCACGCTGTGGACCAGCTACGCAGCCAGCGACCGGCTGACCATTGCCGCTGGCGCACGCTATCTGTCCCGACAGAAGCGCGTGATCGATCCGAGCCTGGAGATTTCGCAGCAGAACCTGCCGGCAATTCCATCCTATGCGGTGGCCGATGCGATGGTGAGCTATAAGGTGGCGAAGCATGCCGATGTGCAGTTGAACGTCTACAACCTGTTCGACAAGTTCTACATCAACACGCTCAACAATAGCGGCGCGCGTGCGTCGCTGGGTGCGCCGCGTTCGGCGCAGCTGAGTGTGCGCCTGATGTTCTGATCCCCGAAGGGAGGCGGGCCGGACGGTCCGCCTTCATTTTCTGGGTCCTGCTTACACGCCGGAGCTGGCTTCCGGGCCTGGTGCGCCGCCTTCGCTGCCGAGTTCGCTTCCCCCTTGGCGCGAACCCTGACCCGTGGTGGTGCTTTGTTGATTGCCCGGGAGTGGACGGTCAGCCCGGCGAACCTGGCCTTCCGGAATAGTGGAGTTACTAATCTCCGGATGCCCGGTATCCACCAGCACAAACGTTTGCTGGCTGTCGGTATCCTTGCTAGCTTTGTCAGGCCGAGTCATGTGGCCTCCCCTTGCTGCTGAACTACTGATGAAGCTTAACGATTGTCGTCGTCTTGCGGACCGGCCTTGTTGCCGGCATTGGCATTGCTGCCCTGGTTAGCCTGTTCGGCTTTGCTTGCATTGCCGCGCGAACCACTCTGGCGATTGCCATCGTTCTTGTGGCTCATGCTGCCTGCACGGCGTGCTTCCTCGGAGGTAAACTCGTGGGCCGTACCTTTTTCATGTGCTGCGCGGCCGCCTTCGGAGGCGATCTCACGCTGACGCTGCGGGTCCATCGATGCAAAGCCGCGAGCGCTTTGTTTATTGCCTGCGTTGCCTTCCTTGCCGCTACGGTTACCGCCTTGGTTGGATGAAGCCATGATTCTTCTCCCTGAACATGATTCCGTTGAAAAGACCCCCTGCCCGACCGCTTAACCGACCAGCGACGATCAATTTTTTCAGATCACGATCGGGCAAGAAGGAGCGCTCATGTTAGTGCAAGCACTGTACAGGTAATATAGGACGTTCATGGTCACAAATGTAGGATATCGCCTACCGAATTTCGATTGGGAAAATCAATTTATCGGCCACGACATACACCCGATCCGTAGCGTGCGGAATTAAAGCGTGCCCACCAGTAAAGGCGCCAAACGAAGGCAGGATGCCGCGGCGTTCACCGACAATGAAGCAGGGAAGGCGCAGCGACTCGCGTGCAGTGCGCAAGTGATACACCGGATGCACGTGTCCCGCGATGACAAAATTTTTCGACTGCAGATGGGGATGATGGCAGAGGGCATACGGGCCTTGCTCATACGGCTCATCCACCATCGTCACGCGCAGCAACTCCGATGGATCGCCGGCATGCCAGTCATGGTTGCCGCGCACCAGCACCAGTTCCAGCTCAGCATGACGTTCGCGCCATCTCAGCATCGCCTGCAGTGTGGCCGGCGCCTGCGCCGTCTTCGCGTGTAAAAAATCGCCGAGGAAGACGATGCGCGCAATATCGAGACGCGCGAGCAATTCATCGAGTACCGAAAGGTTCTCCTTTGTCGTTCCGCGCGGCACGGGCACGCCCAGCGCACGAAAACTGGCGGCCTTGCCGAAGTGAATGTCGGCCACCATCAGCGTACGTTCACGCGGCCAGTACAGCGCTTTCTCGGGCAAGAGCAGCACGCGCTCGCCGGCAATTTCCGTTTCGCACGCATTCATGGCCCGGCTGCCTTTTCCAGTTCGCGCAGCATGCGCGCCACGCGGTCGGACAGCTTTTCGGTCGTCAGCTTTTCGCGGAAGCGTTCGACCATCAGCGCAAAGCCGAACGGCGTGGCGCGCCGCACCTCGTGGAAACTGATGGTACGCTGCAGCAGCACTTCCAGCGTGGCGCGCAGGCGCTTCAGCTCCAGTTCCTGCTCCAGCACTTCGCGCTGCGCCTGGCTCAGCAGCAGGTTGCCCGCATCGTGCTTGCGGAAGACTTCGAAGAACAGCGCGGACGAGGCCTGCAGCTGCCGGTTGCTTTTCGGCTGGCCCGGATAGCCCTGGAAAATCAGGCCGGCGATGCGTGCGATTTCGCGGAAGCGGCGCTGCGACAGCTCGCCGGCGTTCAGGCTGTGCAGCACGTCCTCCAGCAGTTGCCCCGTATGAAACAGCGCGCCGTCGCCGAACAGTTCGCGCCACGGCAGCGCTTCCGGCGCCAGCAGCTCGAAGCCGTAATCGTTGACCGCAATCGAGAAAGTGGCGGGCTGCATGCGGCCGATGCGGTAGGCCAGCAGCGAAGCGAGGCCGATGTGCACGGAGCGGCCGGCAAAGGGATAGATGAAGAGATGGTGGCCTTCGCGGCTGTCCAGCGCTTCGATGACCGTGGTGGCCGGCGTGGGCAGGGCGGACCAGCGCTGCTGGATTTCCAGCAGCGGACGGACCGCAGCCATCTCCGGCCCTTCGTAGCGGCCCTCGGTGGCGCGCCGCATCTGTTCCAGCACCGCATGCGCCAGTTCGGACGACAGCGGCATCTTCCCGCCCTGCCAGCGCGGCACGGCCCCCTTGGCGCCAGTGGCGCGGCGCACCCAGGCCGTCATCTCGTGCACGCGCACGAATTCGAGGATGCGGCCGCCGAACAGGAAATGGTCGCCCTTGCTCAGGCGCGAGATGAAGCCCTCTTCCACCGTGCCCAGCGTGGCGCCGTTCATATATTTCACCTGTATCGTCGCCTCCGACACGATGGTGCCGATGCCCATGCGGTGGCGGCGCGCGATGGCGGCATCCGGCACGCGGTACACGCCCTCCTCGTCCGGCAGTACGCGGCGGTATTCCGGATAGGCGATCAGGCTTTGCCCGCCCCGCGCAACAAAGTCCAGCGCCCATTGCCATTCTTCCTGGGTGAGCGCGCGGTAGGACCAGGCAGTGCGCACTTCCCGGTACAGTTCTTCGCTGCGAAAGCCGCCCCCCAGCGCGACGGTGACGAGGTGCTGCACCAGCACGTCCAGCGGTGTTTCCGGCACGGGCCGCGCTTCGATATGGCGCTCGCGCACCGCTTCGATGGCGCCCGCCGCCTCCAGCAACTCCAGGCTGTGCGTCGGCACCAGGGTCACGCGCGATTTGCGGCCCGGCGCATGGCCGGAGCGGCCGGCCCGCTGCAGCAGCCGCGCGATGCCCTTGGCGCTGCCGATTTGCAGCACGCGCTCGACCGGCAGGAAGTCCACGCCCAGGTCCAGGCTCGACGTGCAGACCACGGCCTTCAGCGTGCCCCGCTTCAGGCCCTGCTCGACCCAGTCGCGCACTTCCTTGTCCAGCGAGCCATGGTGGAGGGCGATCAGGCCGGCCCATTCCGGTTTCGCGTCCAGCAGGTTCTGGTACCAGAGCTCGGCCTGCGAGCGCGTGTTGCAGAAGACCAGCGTGGTCGCGTTCTGGCCGATTTCATCGGCCACCGGCTGCAGCATCTGGATGCCGAGGTGGCCGGCCCAGGGAAAGCGCGAGGGGTGGTCGGGGATCAGCGTATCCACAAGGATGTCCTTGCGCAGGTGGCCTTCGATGATGGCGCCGCCCGGCGCCAGCACGTCGCGGGCCTGCTTCAGGTTGCCGAGCGTGGCGGACAGGCCCCACACCGCCATGCCGCGCCGCCATGCTCGCAGGCGGGCCAGCGCGAGCTGGGTTTGCACGCCGCGCTTGTTGCCCATCAGCTCATGCCATTCGTCGACGATGGCCATGTCCAGCTGCGCGAACAGCTCTTTCGCATCAGGACGGCTGAGCAGGACGGTCAGGCTTTCCGGCGTTGTCACCAGGGCTTGCGGCAGGTGCCTGGCCTGGCGGGCGCGCGTGGCCGCATCCGTGTCGCCCGTGCGCGATTCGATTAGCCAGCCGGGGCGCAGGGTTTGTGCGGCGTCCTGCAGCGCGCGCAGGGTGTCCGCCGCCAGGGCGCGCATGGGCGTGATCCACAGCACCCTGATGCCCGGCTTGCGGCTCGGCTGCGCATGCTGCAGGGCGGCCAGCCAGAGCGCCAGCGTCTTGCCCGAGCCCGTGGTCGCATGCAGCAGGCCGGACTCGCCGGCCGCCACTGCGTCCCACACGGCGCGCTGGAAGGGGAAAACTTGCCAGCCGCGCGCGGCGAACCAGGCGTCGACGGCGTCGCGCGACGGCGCGGGCCCCGCGTCCGCGTGCGCGCCT
>DASWYX010000699.1:0-9945 GCA_036404755.1 Pseudoduganella sp. | reverse complement strand
GGCACGGCGGCCTTCAATGCCCGGTATCCGGAAGGGGTGCCAACGTCCGCCTGCGGCGAGGGGGCTTATCAGGTGAATGGCGTCTACTATTTCTCGTGGAGCGGCGCGCAGCCGTGGACCAATGCGCTCGATCCGGCCGATCCCTTCCTGGCGCTGACTTCACTCGCCTTTGGCGGCGCAAAGAATGACGGGCTGGTGTCCAGCTGTTCCAGTCACCTGGGCCGCGTGATCCGCGACGACTATGCGCTGAACCACCTGGATGAAGTCAATCAGATGATAGGCATCAGCAATCTGTTCGAAACCAGCCCCGTTACCATTTACCGCCAGCAGGCCAATCGCTTGCAGGGACTGGGCCTGTGAGGCTGCTGAAGTATTTATCCCTGGCCATGGCGGCCGTGGCGCCCGCTGTCTGGGTGCTGTGGCCGCCCGGCGGGGCGCCGCTGCCGGTGGCCAGCGCGCAGCCGGCAGACGTCCAGCCGGCGCCGCTCACTCTCGCCAGCCCTGCCGCTCCGCCCTTCGCGCCATCCATGGCCGGCACGCAGCCGGACGGCGACGTGCGGCAGGATGCGTCCTCCCACCTGGTCATCAACGAAGAGTTGCTGCACCTGTTCGACTACTACTTATCCTCGCTGGGCGAGCGGGATTTGCCTGCCATCCGCGCTGGTATTGAACGTGACCTGCGCACGCGTCTTTCCCCGACCGCCGCCGCCGAGGCAATCGCACTGCTTGAGCGCTATATCGGCTACAAGCGGGCGCTCGTCGGCCTGGAACGCGCCATGCCTGCCACACGCGATGCGGCCAGTGCCGCGCGCGCCCGTCTTGAAGCCATGCAGCGGCTGCGCAAGGATTATTTCAGCTTGAGAGAGCTGGCTGGGCTGTTCGGCGCGTCCGATGCACGCGACCGCGAGGCGCTGGCGCGGCTGGAAATCACGCAGGACAGGCAGTTGAGCGAAGCCGAGCGCCGCACGCGGATGGCAGCGGCCGAAAGCCGCCTTTCCGCCGCCGAGCGTGCCGGGCGCGATGCGCCGGCGCAGTTGCTGTCGCTGGAGACGTCGGTGGCCGAGGCGCGCGCTCGTGGGGCGGATGACAATGAAGTCTACCGCTTGCGCGCGGCAGCCTTGTCGCCTGAAGCGGCGGCGCGCCTGGCTGAGGTGGACCGCGAGGAGCTTGAATGGCAGCGGCGTATTGCCGCCTACCGCGCCGAGCGTAACCGCCTGGACGGCGAGCCGGGTGCCTTGCAGCGCTTGCGGGATGAGCGTTTTACGCGGCAGGAGCAGAGGCGGTTGGCGGCTTACGAATAAAACCTAACCCCGGGTCAGACCCCGCCACTCAGCGGCCGCGAGCCAAGGGTCAGACCCTTGGGTCTGACCCAGGGTTTAGGTTTGCGGCGTGCGCCAGAGCCCTGCACTATAATGTGGGGCCAGACATTCGATAGCGCCCCCGTTTCTGCATGTCCTTTGACTTAAAAAAAGCAATTCCCAAGCCCGGCAACCGCTTTGTCCTGCCTAATCTGTTCGGCTCCGCGGATGCGTATGCGCTCGCGCAAACCGCACTGGAACTGAAATCGCGCGGCCAGATGCTGGCCGTGATCGTGGCCCAGGCCAGCGACGGCCAGCGCCTGCTCGAAGAAATCCCCTGGTTCGCCGAAGGCAAGTTGCGTTGCCACTTGCTGCCGGACTGGGAAACCCTGCCGTATGACGCCTTCTCGCCGCACCAGGACCTGGTGTCCGAGCGTCTGGCCACCCTGCATGAGATCCAGACCGGCCAGTGCGACGTGGTGCTGGTCCCGGCCACGACCGCGCTGGTGCGCATGGCGCCGCCCTCCTTCCTGGCCGCCTACACCTTCTTCTTCAAGCAGGGCGAGTCGCTGGACGAGGCCAAACTGAAATCCCAGCTCACGCTGGCCGGCTACACCCATGTGACCCAGGTAATGTCGCCGGGCGAATACTCGGTACGCGGCGGCCTGATCGACCTGTTCCCGATGGGTTCCGCCCTGCCTTACCGCCTCGACCTGTTTGGCGACACGGTGGAAACCATCCGCACCTTCGATGCCGATACCCAGCGCTCGCTGTATCCGGTCAAGGAAGTGCGCCTGCTGCCGGGCCGCGAATTCCCGATGGACGAAGCGGCGCGCACCACCTTCCGCAGCCGCTGGCGCGAAGCCTTCGAAGGCGACCCGTCGCGCACGGTGATCTACAAGGACATCAGCAGCGGCATCGCCTCCGCCGGCATCGAATACTACCTGCCGCTGTTCTTCGAAGAGACGGCGACCATCTTCGACTACCTGCCCGAAGGCGCGTCGCTGGCCATGGTGGGCGACATCGACGCCGCCATCAAGCGCTTCTGGGCCGATACCGAATCGCGCTACAAATTCCTGAAGGCTGACCGCGAGCGCCCCATCCTCGCGCCCGAGCAGATCTTCCTCGGCGACGAACAGTTCTTCGTGCTGGCCAAGCCGCATCCTCGCATCGCCATCAGCCGCGACATGTCCGCGCCGGCGTCGGAGCTGAGCGCGCCGGTACCGAACATCGCAGTCAACCGCCACCTGGACGATCCGCTGACCAATCTGCGCGCCTACCTGATGCAGAGCGGGCGCCGCGTGATGATCTGCGCCGAATCGAACGGCCGCCGCGAAACGCTGCAGCAGTATTTCGCCGAATTCGACCTTCATCCGCCGCTGATCGAAGGTTTCGAGGGCTTCCTGGCCTCGGACGCCAAGGTTGTGCTGGGCGTCTCGCCGCTGCACGCCGGCTTTGAGCTGGACGAAGGCCTGGCCTTCATCACGGAGACCGAGCTGTATGCCGGCACCGGCCGCCGCGTCGGCAAGAAGAAGCAGGAGGCCGTGACCCAGGTCGAGTCGATGGTGCGCGACCTGTCCGAGCTGAAGATCGGCGACCCGGTGGTCCACATCAACCACGGCATCGGGCGCTATATGGGCCTGACCAGCATGGACCTGGGCGAAGGCGAAACCGAATTCCTGCACCTGGAGTACGCCAAGGACACCAAGCTTTACGTGCCCGTCTCCCAGTTGCACGTGATCTCGCGCTACTCCGGCGGCTCGCCGGAAGATGCGCCGTTGCACACGCTGGGCTCCGGTCAATGGGAAAAGGCCAAGCGCAAGGCCGCCGAGCAGGTGCGCGACACCGCCGCCGAGCTGCTGAATCTTTACGCCCGCCGCGCCGCGCGCCAGGGCCACGCCTTCGAATACTCGTCCCATGATTACGAGCGCTTCGCCGAAAGCTTCGGCTTCGAAGAAACGCCGGACCAGGCGGCGGCCATCCTGAACGTCATCAAGGATATGACTTCCGGCAAGCCGATGGACCGCCTGGTCTGCGGCGACGTCGGCTTCGGCAAGACCGAGGTCGCGCTGCGAGCCGCCTTTAACGCCGTCATGGGCGGCAAACAGGTCGCCATCCTGGCGCCGACCACGCTGCTGGCCGAGCAGCACGCACAGACTTTCGCCGACCGCTTCGCCGACTGGCCGGTGCGCATTGCTGAAATGTCGCGCTTCCGCACGGGCAAGGAGATCGCCAACGCCATCAAGGGCATGCAGGAAGGCACGGTCGATATCGTGATCGGCACGCACAAGCTGCTGTCCGATGACGTGAAATTCACGCGACTCGGCCTCGTCATCATCGACGAGGAACACCGTTTCGGCGTGCGCCAGAAGGAAGCGCTGAAGTCCCTGCGCGCCGAAGTGGACGTGCTGACGCTGACCGCAACGCCAATCCCGCGTACGCTGGGCATGGCGCTGGAAGGCCTGCGCGACTTTTCCGTGATCGCCACCGCGCCGCAAAAGCGCCTGGCCATCAAGACCTTCGTGCGCAACGAGAATGGCTCGATCATCCGCGAAGCCGTGCTGCGTGAACTGAAGCGCGGCGGCCAGGTCTACTTCCTGCACAATGAGGTGGAGACTATCCAGAACCGCCTGGCGGCGCTGACCGAATTGCTGCCGGAAGCGCGCATCGCCGTGGCCCACGGCCAGATGCACGAGCGCGACCTGGAAAAAGTGATGCGCGATTTCGTGGCGCAGCGCTACAACATCCTGCTGTGCACCACGATTATCGAAACCGGTATCGACGTGCCAACCGCGAACACCATCATCATGCACCGCGCCGACAAGTTCGGCCTGGCCCAGTTGCACCAGCTGCGCGGCCGCGTCGGCCGTTCGCACCACCAGGCCTATGCCTACCTGCTCGTCAACGATGTGCAGGGCCTGAGCAAACAGGCGCAGCGCCGCCTGGATGCGATCCAGCAGATGGAAGAACTGGGTTCCGGCTTCTACCTTGCCATGCACGACCTGGAAATCCGGGGCGCGGGCGAGGTGCTGGGCGAGAACCAGTCCGGCGAAATGCTGGAAGTTGGCTTCCAGCTTTATACCGATATGCTGAACGAAGCGGTGCGCGCGCTGAAGGCGGGCAAGGAGCCCGACCTGGCCGCGCCGCTGTCCACCACCACCGAAATCAACCTGCACGTTCCCGCCCTGCTACCAGCCGATTTCTGCGGCGACGTGCACGAGCGCCTGTCCATCTACAAGCGCCTGGCCAACTGCGAATCGCAGGAAGCCATCGACTCCCTGCAGGAAGAGCTCATCGACCGCTTCGGCAAACTGCCGGAGCAGGCCAAGGCGCTGGTGGAAACCCACCGCCTGCGCATCGCCGCCAAGACCGTCGGTATCATCAAGATCGACGCGCACAGCGAAGCCGCCAACTTGCAATTCATGTCCAAGCCGCCCATCGACCCGATGCGCATCATTCACCTGATCCAGAACCAGCGACATATCAAGCTGAATGGCCAGGACAAGCTTAAAATAACCGCAAACATGCCGGATCTGACTGCCCGCGTGAACCAGATTAAAACAGCCATTAAACAATTGACTGCCTGATGAAGACAACCGATGACATGACGATGAACCTGGTGCTGCAAGGCACCGGCGACTGTGAAGCGCGCCTGGAGCGCATTGCCGCCCTGACCGCGCCCAAGTCCATTCACCGCGTTTCGGATAACGCCGTACGCTGCGAAGGCATCAGCTATTCGCCGGCCCTGCGCCAGACCATCGAGGTCGCCGCGCACGCCGCCCAGCTGGATGCCACCTATATGATGGGCCATCACCACCTGAACGAGTTCCGCCTGGTGGCGATGGACATGGACTCCACCCTGATCACCATCGAGTGCATCGATGAAATCGCCGACATGCAGGGCCTGAAGCCGCAAGTGGCCGAGATCACCGAGGCCGCCATGCGCGGCGAGCTCGATTTCTCCGAAAGCCTGCGTCGCCGCGTGGCCCTGCTGGAAGGACTGGACGCTTCCGCCCTGCAGCGCGTGTATGAAGAGCGCCTGCAACTGTCGCCCGGCGCCGAGCGCATGCTGAAAGCCGTGCAGGCCGCCGGCCTGCAAACCCTGCTCGTTTCCGGCGGCTTCACCTACTTCACCGAACACCTGAAACAGCGCCTCGGCCTGAACTTCACCCGCGCCAACGAACTGGAAATCATCGACGGCAAGCTGACCGGTCGCGTACTGGGCGAAATCGTGGACGCGGAAGTGAAGAAGAAGACCGTGGAACACGTATGCGCTTCGCTCGGCATCACGCCGGACCAGGCCATCGTAATGGGCGACGGGGCCAACGACCTGAAGATGATGAGCATCGCCGGCATGTCCGTCGCCTTCCGCGCCAAGCCTGTGGTGCGCGAACAGGCCAGCGTGGCCCTGAACTTCGTGGGCCTGGACGGCATCCTCAATCTCTTCGCTTAAAGAACGTAGGGCGGATCAAACGATCCGCCCTACACCCCGGGGCGGGGCCGGTCACTCCTTCTGCCGCAGGCGCTGCGGCAGGCCGCGCAACACGATCAGTGCGCACAGCAGCGCCAGCCCGCCAATGACGTACAGCGCGGGCGTGGTGCTGCCGGTGACATCCTTGATACGTCCCACCATTACCGGGCTCACGATGCCGCCCAGCTGGCCCAGCGTGTTGATCAGCGCAATGCCGCCCGCCGCGCCGGCTCCGGTCACCAGCTTGGGTGGCAGCGCCCAGAAGGCCGGGATCGAGGCCACCACACCCGCACCCAGCACGGCCAGCGCCAGCACCAGCAGGCCGGTGTGCTTGTCGAAGAACCCCGCGCTGAAGAAGCCCAGCGCAGCCAGGATCAGCAGGCCCGCCACGTATTTGTGGCGCTGGCCGCTGGCATCCGACAAGCGGCCGATCAGCACCATGCTGATGGCGCCGCACACGTAAGGCACGGCCGTCAGCAAACCGATCACCGTCGCATTCTGCGTGCCGGCGCTGCGGATCAGGTGCGGCGCCCAGAAATTGAGGCCATAGGACGCGATCTGGATCAGGAAGTAGACCAGGCCCAGGGTCAGGAAGCCCGGCGTTTTGATCGCCGCCCACAGCGAATGCCCGGCGCCATGCGGCGCGGCTTGCGTGATGCTGTTGCGCAGCGTTGCCTGCTCGGCCGGCGACAGCCACTTCGCATCCTCGATGCGATCCTTCAGCTGGTTCAGGACGACGAGGCCCAGCGCCACGCACGGCACGCCACCCAGCAGGAAAAGCCAGTGCCAGCCGCGCATGCCCAGCGCGCCTTCCAGGTTGCTGAGGACCAGCCCGGAGAACGGCGCGCCAAACAGGCCGGCAAAGGCGGACGCCAGGAACAGCATCGACGTTACGCGGCCGCGGAAGCTGGTGGGGAACCACAGCGTGAGGTAATACAGCACGCCCGGCGCGAAACCCGCCTCCATCGCGCCGATCAGGAAGCGCAGGCCGTAGAACTGCCACTCGCTTTGCACGAAGACCATGGCGGCGGTGGCGATGCCCCAGGAAATCATGATGCGCGCGATCCAGCGCCGCGCCCCGACCTTGTACAGCATCATATTGCTTGGCACTTCGAACAGCACATAGCCGACCACGAACAGGCTGGCGCCCAGGCCGTAAGCGGTGTCGCTCAGCCCCAGGTCGCCCTGCAGCTGGAACTTGGCGAAGCTGATGTTGATGCGGTCGAAGAAGGCGAACAGATAGCAGATCATGATAAGAGGCATGATCCGCCAGGCCGTCTTGCGCACGACAGCCGCTTCGGTGACGGCATCTGTGCCTGCTGCGGCGCCTGCCGTATTGGCCGCACCCGCAGCCAGTGTGGTTTGCGTGGACATAATAGGTCTCCTTTGCCGGCGCTTCACAGGACCGGTCATCTCGTTGGTTTATGGTTGGGTCAGGCCGCCGCGGCCAGCAATTCGGGCGGTGTGGGGTGCAGGTCGCAATTGCGGCCCGCCTTGACCACCTGGCCCGGCAAGTCATGCCCCAGCACGGGAGGCAGTGTGCGCGAGAGCGCAATCAGTGCGGGCAGGTCGATCCCGGTCGGAATCCCCATCTCCTCGCACATATGAACCAGGTCTTCGGTGCAGATATTTCCCGAAGCGCCCGGCGCAAAGGGACAGCCGCCAAGGCCGCCCAGCGATGCATCGAAACGGCGCGCGCCCGCTTCATAGGCCGCCAGCACATTGGCCAGTCCGAGGCCGCGGGTGTTATGGAAGTGCAGCGTGAGCTGCGAGGTGCGAACACGTTCCAGCACGCGCCGCACGATGCGCCCCACCTGCAGCGGATTGGCCATGCCGGTCGTATCGGCCAGCGTGATGCCCTGCATGCCCATCCGCAGGTAATCGTCGACGATGGCCATCACCAGGTCTTCATCGATCCTGCCTTCGAAGGGACAGCCGAAAGCCGTGGCCACCGTGCCGTTCAGCGTGGCCGCGTCGCCCGTGGCCTCGACGATGTCGCGAAAGCCCGCCAGCGACTGGGCGCGCGTCATGCGCATATTGGCGCGGTTGTGCGTCTGGCTGGCGGACATCACCAGGTTCAACTCATCCGCGCTTGCCTCCAGCGCACGCTGGGCGCCCTTCAGGTTCGGCACCAGAGCCACGAATTTCACGCCGGGACGGCGCTTGATGCGGCGGAATACCTCGTCGCCATCGCGCAGGGCCGGAATGGCCTTGGGCGAAACGAAAGAACCCGCCTCGATGCGCGAGAACCCGGCGCAGGACAGCGCATCGATCAGCGCCACCTTGCTATCGGTGGGCACGAACACCGGCTCGATCTGCAGTCCGTCGCGCGGGGATACTTCCTGGACGATCAGCATTGCACCACTCCCTGTTCGCGCAGGCGCTCGATATCGCCCGCCGTCAGCCCCAGATCCGCCAGTACGGACGCAGTATGCTCGCCCAGTTCCGGCCCCTGCCAGCGCACCTCGCCCGGCGTGTCGGACAGCTTGGGCACGATGCCCGGCATCTTCACCTGCACGCCGTCCGGCAGCGTGGATTGCAGGATCATGTCGCGCGCCTGGTAGTGCGGGTCGGCGACGATGTCCTTCACCGAATAAATGCGGCCGGCCGGCACTTCGGCGCGCTCCAGCGCTGCCAGCACGTCCTCGATGCTGTGCGCCGAGGTCCAGCCCGCGATGGCGCCATCGATCAGCGCAACCTGCGCGGCGCGGCCGTCGTTCTGGGCGAATTGCGGATCTTCGGCGAGGTCGGGGCGGCCGATGGTGTGCATCAGACGCTTGTAGATCGGATTGCTGTTGCCGGCGATGACCACGTAGGAACCGTCGCGGGTGGGGTAAGTATTCGAAGGCGCAATGCCCGGCAGTGCACCGCCGCTACGCTCGCGCACATGGCCCAGCAGATCGTATTCAGGGATCAGGCTTTCCATCAGGTTGAACACGCTCTCAACCAGCGACACATCCACCACCTGGCCATCGCCCTGCCCCGTCTTCACGCGCAGCACGGACATCAGCGCGCCCATCACCGCATGCAGCGAAGCCAGCGAGTCGCCCAGGCTCACGCCGACGCGGGCCGGCACGCGGGCTTCCTCGCCCGGCGGGTAGCGGATGCCGCCCATCGCCTCGCCGATCGCGCCGAAGCCGGGACGGTCCTTGTAAGGCCCGCTCTGGCCGTAGCCCGAAATACGCACCATCGTCAGCTTGGGGTTCAGCGCGTGGAGCACGTCCCAGCCCAGGCCCAGCTTCTCCAGCGCGCCCGGTTTCATGTTCTCGATCAGCACATCGGCGCTTTCGGCCAGCCGCTTGACGATGGCGATGCCCTCGGGCGCCTTCAGGTTGATCGAGATGGATTTCTTATTGCGCGACTGCAGATACCACCAGAGCGAGGTGCCCTTGTGCAGCTTGCGCCATTTGCGGATCGGATCGCCCTCGCCTGGAGCTTCGATCTTGATGACTTCCGCGCCGAATTCCGCCATCAGGCGGGCGGCAAATGGGGCGGCGATCAGGGTGCCGATTTCAATGACCTTGATGCCGGTGAGTGGTCCACTCATTGCGTGTCTCCTTCTGTTAGTGATAGCAGAATAGTCAAGACACTGCGTTTCCGTCCAGACGCAAAAAAGCGAGTATCATTCGCCAATCGCGAACGTTAACAAGGAGACAACCATGAATTACAAAGGCAGCTGCCACTGCGGTCACGTAGCGTATGAAGTCGAGGGCGAGATTACGGGCGCCATGGCCTGCAACTGCTCCATGTGCCAGCGCAAGGGCTCCCTGCTCTGGTTCGTACCGGCGGCGCAATTCAAACTCACCACGCCGGAGTCCAACGCCAGCACCTATCTCTTCAACAAGCATGTGATCAAGCACCGCTTCTGCCCCAACTGCGGCATTCATCCCTATGCGGAGGGCGTGGACAAGGACGGCAACAAGATGGCCGCGATCAATGTGCGCTGCCTTGAGGATATCGACCTCGATAAGGTGCCCGTCACCCACTACGACGGCAAGCATCACTAGGCTTTGGCGCGCGCCTCGGCGCTGCGCAGGTGCGCGAACAGCGCCTGCGTGACGGGCGACAGGCTTTCCTCGTCGCGGATCACGATTTTCAGTTCGCGCTCGGCCCAGGTCTCGTCCAGCGACAAGGCGGCCAGACCGAGCGGCTTGCCGATGGCGAGGAATACATCGT
>DASWYX010000698.1:0-8560 GCA_036404755.1 Pseudoduganella sp. | reverse complement strand
GGCAGGGTAGAGAAAGAGGTCATGGCGTCAGTCACGGCGCCAGATGGGTAGGCCCGTCAAATCAAGATTGGGATCATTCTGCCAGATTGGCAGGCCGGATGTATCGGTTGGCTCGAGCAGTTCCATTTGTTCCTGCTTCATGGCCGGACGGCGCTTGCGCGGCGGCGGCGAAAGCTTAGGCTCCGGTTCCATTGGCGCGGCTGAGCCAAAGCCCGGCAGATCCAATGTTGCGTTGTCTTTTTTATCTCTCATTTGCCGTCACAGAAAACAAAAGCCCGGCTGAAACAGTCGGGCTTCGATACTAAAACGGCACGCAGTGTAACACAGACAACTGCTTTAACGGAAGGCAAGCGCGCCGGTCAGGTCGCCCGGCGGCAACGCGCCGCGCGCGATGAAGGCCTTGTTGCGCTCGGCCAGGCCTTCTAGCAGCGGCAGGTCGTGCAGGCGCGAGATGAAGCGCAGGATGGACGTGGTGTCGTAGAAGCTGTGGTCCACCGTGCCTTTCTTGGCGAAGGGCGACACGATGATGGCCGGAATGCGCGAGCCCGGGCCCCAGCGGTCGCCCTTGGGCGGCGCCACATGGTCCCACCAGCCGCCGTTCTCGTCGAAGGTCACCACGACGACCATGTCCTTCCACTGCGGCGATTTCTTCAGGTGTTCCAGCACGTTGACGATGTGCTGGTCGCCGGACTCCACATCCGAATAGCCCGCGTGCAGGTTCAGGTTTCCTTGCGGCTTGTAGAAGGTCACTGCCGGCAGCTTGCCTGCCACCACATCGGCCAGGAACTTGTTCGAGATCGGGCTGTCGCCCAGGCCACCGTCGCGCAGGTGCTCGGCGCGTTCCTTCGTGCCCGGCGCGAACTGCTTGAAGTAGTTGAAGGGCTGGTGGTGGAACTGGAAGTTCGGCTTCGGACCGCCGCCTTTCGCGTCCAGCGCCGCCTGCCATGCGCCGCCGTACCACGCCCAGCTCACGCCCTTGCGGGACAGCAGATCGCCGATCGTGTCAAAGGTTTGCGGCGGCAGCAGGCTGGCGTCGTTCGGATCGCCCAGCATCGGGTCGCCGCCCGGTGCGGGACGTACCCAGGTCGGCTGATAGGGCGGCGCCATCGTGTTGACCGCAAAGCCGTCCGGCGTGATGGCGCCATCCTGCACGTAGACCGGCTTGCCCTCCAGCGCAGACTTGGGCGACTCCGGCGACACGGCCAGGCGCACGCCGGTCGGGCCATCGGCCAGCACCGCGATCTTTTTCTTTGCCGGGCTGTTGGCGGCGTCCGGATAGACGGGCGTGCGGCCCGAGATCAGGAACTGGTGGTTCAGGTAGGAGCCGCCGAAGGCCGCCATGAAGAAGTTGTCGCACAGCGTGTATTCGCGGGCGACCTGCCACAGGCCGAGGTTCTTGCTGGTCTCCCCGTAGTAGCCCATCACCATGCCGCCGGTATTGCCCCAGGCCGCGAAGCCGTCGTTCTTGCCGCCGTTGATCTGCATCTGGTTCTGGTAGAACAGGTGCCACAGGTCGCGCGTGATGACGGACTCCGGCAGCGGCTTGCCTTCGGCATCGGTTAGCTTGAAGGGCGCGTTCGGCAGGTTGACGATGTGCTCTTCCTTCACTTCATAGCGCTTGCCGCCGATTTCCTGGGGCGTAGGCACCATGCCGCCCCAGATCTTGGGCAGCGTAGGCAGCACGCTGCCATCGAAGTCGCGCTGCAGATAGTCGGCCGGCTTCAGGGCGGACATGGGCGACGCCAGGCCGGGGAAGTCCGCAAACAGGTTATTGAAGCTGCGGTTTTCCAGGTAGATCACCACGACGTTTTTCACATGCGCTTTCAGCTTCGCATCCAGTGAGCCGCGCTTCGGCGCCGGTTTGGCTTCGGCCATGGTGCCCGGCAGCGTGGTCGCAATGCCGGTGGCGGCGGCCGCGCGGAAGATCTTGCGGCGGGATGGATTGCTTGGCTGATCATTCATGGAGTGCTTCCTTATTCCTTGTTGAATTGTGCTTCGAAGTCTGGCGAGGCGACCCAGTCCAGCATGCGGCGCAGCTCGCGGGCCTGGTCCGCGCCAAACAGCTGCTCGAAACGCTGGTGCGCTTTTGACCAGCGCTCCGCGCCTTCGGCCAGTTTTTGTTCGCCGGCCTGGGTCAGCGCGACGACCTTGGCGCGCTTGTCCTGCGCGTGCGGGGCGAGCGACACATAGCCGTCGCGGATCAGGGGCTTGAGGGTGTGGCTGAGGGCCGAGAGATCCATCACCAGGTTGTCGGCCAGCGCGCGCAGCGTCGGGCGGTCCATGCGGCTGATCTGGCTCAGCAAGCCGAGCTGGGTGGCTTTCAGGCCGATCGGCTCGATCGCATCGTCATAGAGCTGGCCGAGGCGACGCACCGCGCGCCGCATGGCGGCGTTGGTGCAGATCGATTCGTCGGCGGGGAGGTTGGATTTCATCGCCGAGCATTATCCCACTTGATTTCCAAAGATCAAGCACATATAGTGGCATATGCCAGTATATTTTAACTGGAGTTTTGACAATGAGCGATAAAAACCTTGGTAAAGCCCTGATCACGGGCGCTTCCGCCGGACTCGGCGCCATCTATGCGGACCGCCTGGCCCGCCGCGGCTACGACCTGATCCTCGTCGCGCGCCGCGCCGACAAGCTGGAACTGCTGGCCGACAAGCTGGCCCGCGAATACGGCGTGAACGTTCAAGTGGTGGGCGCCGACCTGTCCGCCTCCGCCGACCTCGAGCGCGTTGCCACTTTGACAGGGTCTGACCCCGACATCACCTTGCTGGTGAATAATGCGGGCACGGCGACGCTGGCGCCGATCGCGGGCACTTCGCCCGCGCAGCATGATGCGATGGTGGATTTGAATGCGTCCGCGCTTTCCCGCCTCAGCATGGCGGCGCTGACTGCTTTCAAGGCGCGCGACAAGGGCACGATCGTGAATATCGGCTCCGTGCTCGGCTTCGCGGTGCTGCCGGTCAGCAGCATCTACAGCGCGACCAAGGGCTTCGTGATCAATTTTACCCAGGGCTTGCAGAACGAAGTGCAAGGGACCAATGTGTTCGTGCAGCTCGTGCTGCCGGCGGCCAGCGCCACCGATATCTGGGAAGTGGCGGGCCTGCCGCTGTCGCACCTTGATCCGGCGACCGTGATGCAGCCGGAAGACGTGGTCGATGCCGCGCTGGCGGGACTGGACCAGCGCGAACTGGTCACGCTGCCGTCGCTGGAAAATGCGCAGCTGTGGTCGGAATTCGTAGAGCTGCGCGGACGCCTGTTCGCTGCGTCCCAGCGCAACAAGCCGGCTTCTCGCTACGCCGTGCGCTGACGCTTAATCTTCCATGCACGCATCGGCGAGTTGATCGTCGCGGCGGCGGTGCTTGGACACGCGCCGTTCGATCTGCTGCTCCGCACGCATACGGCTTTGGTCAACCAGCATGAGCGCGGTCTGCAGCGCCTCGCTCATGCTTTTCGCGGCCAGTTGCATTGCTTCGGTTGGCGAAAGTTCAGGCGGATTCACGCGGCTCTTGATTTCGCGCCGCAGTTTGTCCGCGGGCGACCATTCCTTGTCTTGCGGGCGGCGGACCCACAGGTCGCGCCACGCGTTTCTGGCGACTCCACTCGCCGCGGCGACCATCTGGCTGGGGGACATGACTTCTCCCCGAAAGACCAGGTGATCGTTCACTATTTCGGCGTAGAAGAGCTGGTTGGTGCAGCGCAGCCTCAGCCGGGTTCCGCTTGGCAGGAATAGGCACTTCCATTGATAACCGGTCCGCGGCGACCCGGCTTCCTGCGCGGTCTTCATCCATTGCTGCAGGGCGCGGACAATCGCGTCCGACATGCTCAGTGTGCTACCCGAGGTTCGCAGGAACAGCGCCAACTCCGCATAGATCGCAAAAGGCATTGCATTTTGATGGTCCATGGCCGTGCCCTCCCTGAGCTATAGACCATGGGGAGGCATAGTGGTTCCCGAGTCAGTCGCCAGAATTGTCTATTTTGCGTGTCTGCTTCTGTCTATTTTTGTCTATTTCTGTCTATTTTCCTGCGCCGGAAAAAATAGACAAAAATAGACAAAAATAGACAGGAATAGGCGGTCGAAATAGACAATTCTGGCGACTGACCTGGACGGGCATAGGGCCCCCCGTGCGGCGCGCGCTGCAGAAGAGGGGAAGCAGGATGGGCGCGGAAAGTAAAAAAGCCGCTGGAAAGCGGCTTTTTTCGGAATTTGGTTGCGGGGACAGGATTTGAACCTGTGACCTTCGGGTTATGAGCCCGACGAGCTGCCAGACTGCTCCACCCCGCGTCTGAGGCAAGCATTATATACCGTGCTCGCCGCTTCCGCAAGGTCGCATTTATGCGACACCTAAACGCCAGAGCGAAGTGAGCTCGGCGGAGCGGGCCGCATGCAGAGGATCGGACGCATCGGCGGCGCGCGGGTGCACCGGGCGCACGTCGGTACGGCCCAGCACTTTCAGGCCGGCGTCGGCAATCCAGCCCAGCAATTGCTCGCGCGGGCGCAGTCCCAGGTGCTCGGCCAGGTCGGACATGATCAGCCAGCCTTCGCCGCCCGGCGCGAGGTGGTCCTTCAGGCCGGCGAGGAAGCCGCGCAGCATGTGGCTGTCTGGATCATAGACGGCGTATTCGATCGACGAGCTGGGACGGGCCGGCACCCAGGGGGGATTGCAGACCACCAGGGGTGCGCGGCCTTCCGGGAACAGGTCCGCTTCGATCAGCTCGACCTGGTCGTGCAGGCCGAGGCGGGCGATGTTGTCGCGAGCGCAAGAAAGGGCACGCTGGTCCATGTCCGTGGCGACGATGTGCGGGATGCCGCGCTTCGCCAGCACGGCGGACAGCACGCCGGTACCGGCGCCGATGTCGAACGCCAGGTTCGTGCCCTTGGGCAGGGGCGTATCGGCCACCAGCTGCACATATTCGCCGCGCACGGGCGAGAACACGCCGTAGTGCGGGTGGATGCGCTCGCCGTCCAGCGCCGGAATCGGCACGCCGGCCTTGCGCCATTCGTGGGCGCCGATCAAGCCTTGCAGCTCGCGCAGGGAGATCACGAAAGCATCTTCGCTGCGTCCGTAGGCTTCGTTGCAGGCCAGTTTCACGTCCGGTGCGCGGCGCAAAGGAATCACGTAGCCGGCGTCGAAAGGGATCAGCAGCATGGCCAGCGTGCGGGCGCGCTGGGACTGGGCCTGGCGGTGCAGATGGAAAGCTTCCGTCGGCGTGGCGGGGACTTTGGCTGGACGGGGTTTGCGCCCGCCCTTGCCATGTTTATGGTCGGCGCGGCGGGCCAGCGCCTGCAGCAGCTGGCGCGCGTTCTGGAAGTCGCCGCGCCAGAGCAGGGCGGTACCTTCGCAGGCCAGTCGGTAGGCGGTGTCGGCGTTCATGGTGTCGTCCGCGACCTGCACGCGTTTGGGTGGCGGATTGCCGGCTTCCGAATGCCAGCGCGCCGAACGCGGCTCGCCTTGTTCGGTCCAATGGATGGTTTGTTCTGGTGGGGATTGCATGGGGCGCCATTATACGTGGCGCCGGGGCTTATTCGGCGGGTTTGAGCGCGGAATCGGCAGAAGCGATCGGCGCGGCTTCCGCCACGGGTGCAGCCGGAGCCGGAGCCGGGGACGCTGCGGCATCGGCCGGCGCTGGCGCGGCCGCATCTTCGGACGGCTTCGTCGTCGCTGCGGGCGTCGTCTGCACGGCAGGCTTGGCGCCATAGGCATTGGCGACTTCCTTCGCCTTGCCCGGCAGGTAGGTGTCCATCTGGCTCTCGCTGTTCACCAGCTTCATCAGCCGCATGGACAGTTTGCCAAGTTCGTTGTCCTTGCCCTCGTTGTCCTTCTGCTTGACCGAAATCTCGTGATTGCGCTCCATCAGCTTGAACAGGTCGGCCAGGCTGCCCGGGAAGTCGATGTCCGGGAATTCGACGGTCGGCAGCGGCATGGCCGGGTTCTGGTCGGCCTGCTCCTTGCGGCGCGACGGCACGCTGGACGAGGCGCCGGCCTGCAGCGAAGCTTCGTACTGGATCTCGATTTCGAAATCGAATTTGCGGCCGTCGGCCGTGGTGATCGTGCCCTTGCCGAGGAAGTGCGAGCTGTCGGTCAGGCTCAGGGCGGCCGTGTCGGTCACGCCGTTCGCGTCTTCCGAGTGCATCACGCCAGCGGCGAAGGTGGAGCTGGACTCCAGGGTGATCGCGTCGAAGGAGAAGGTCGCGCCCTTGGCCGCGTCGCCGAACAGATCCTGGGCGAAGGAGCCGAGCAGGTTCTGCGCCAGGTCCACGGTCGAATTGCCAAGATCGGCCACGCGCTGCTGCATGTCCAGCGCCTGGCTGGACAGGGAAACGGCGTCGCTCCCGGCGGCATTGTTTATCGGATTGGCGCGCGCCTGCCGGCCCTCAGTCTGCTGGGCAGTTGGAAAAGTCTGGTAGGCGCGGGAGCCGATGGGAGTGAGCGGGTTCATACCGGAAATTACGGCAAGGCCGCAAAAAACTTGAGGCGGATCAGTGGTGGTGCGTCCACAGACCGTTGGACTCCAGATAGGACTTGACCGCGTCCGCCTGGCCGATGGCGTGCAGTTTAACTTCGCCGCAGGCGCAGACGCCCGAGTATGGCGTGATATGGGAGCAGGCAGATACTTTTAGTAAGGAAACTTTAACTGCCTTGGAGCATTTAACACATTTGAAAGTGAGCGTGCGGGGAGCTTTCAGCATGATTTTTTCGCGGCAAAAGGCAGATTTTATCAGGCAAAGACGCTGATCGTGGATTGCTTCTCGTCAATACCGTAGGCGCTGCGCACTTTGGTGTCGCGCAGCTCGTCGACCTGCTGCTGCGCTTCCTGGGCCATCTGCTGGGCGCGCGCCGCCACCGCGCGGTCCTGGGCGGACGGATCGGCGGGCGCCAGCGCGGCGGCCTGGATGGTGCGCGCGCGTTCCAGGGTTTCCTCGGGCGTGCGTCCCGGCGAGGTATCGATATTGACCTCGCCCGCCACGGCGTAGCTGACGCCGTTGGGACCCTTCTGATATGTGTAGCTGGCGCCGGAAGTGGCGAGTCCACCGGCGGCGGCAAGGTGGGCCTGCTCGTGCTGGCGCACCTTGGTGTCGGAGGCCTTCAACTGGTCGATTCTGGCCTGGTCTTCCTGCGACAAGGCGCGCGCGGTCGAGGCCTGGTAGGCCGCCTGCGTGCCGCTGCTTGTGGAGGAAAGGGCGCCGATGCTCATGGACCCATGATAGCAAATTGTTGCAAATTCACCGGGCGCGGGCGTCAACTGAAGGCGCGGGGCGGCGTTGATGGCATATCCAGTCCCACCATGTGAGGAACCCGATATGGACCAAAGCAAGCAACCGAGCAAGGAAGCTGTCCGCGAGTGGCTGCAGGCGCAGGTCGAAGGGCGCCGCCCGCCGCCCGACCCGCAGCAGATCCGCCGTGAGCTCGGGTGGGAGATGTGCCGGCAGGAGCGGGGCGAAGACCCCTACCGCCTAGCCGACTGACACCACACTGCGGCCGCCCGCCGCAGGTTGCACCAGGATTCTTGTCGAAATCCTCTCCGTCATCTCCTGCACGTGGGAGATGACGCCAACCTTCCTCCCCATCGATTGCAGCCCGTCCAGCGCGTCCATCGCCACGCGCAGCGTTTCCGCATCGAGGCTGCCGAAGCCTTCGTCGATGAACAGCGATTCCACCCGCACGCGGTTGGACGACAGCGAGGCCAGTCCCAGCGCCAGTGCCAGCGACACCAGGAACGATTCGCCGCCGGACAGCGAGTGCACCGAGCGCATCTCGTCGCCCATGTGCAGGTCGCGCACCAGCAGGCCGAGCGAGGGTTGCAGCGGATTGTCGATGCGCTGCAGCTGGTAGCGCGGCGCCAGTTGCGCCAGGTGGGCGTTGGCGTAGCCGAGCAGCACGTCCAGCGTGAATTGCTGGGCGAAGTTGCGGAAACGCTTGCCGTCGCTGGAGCCGATCAGTTCATCGAGTTTCGCCCAGCGGCGTTCAATTGCTTCCTGCTGCTCGATCTCGGCCAGCATCGATTGCGCGGCGCGGCGCCTTGCGTCGTCCTGCGCCAGCTGCAGCTTGAGGGCGGTGGCGTGGTCGTGGGCGAGCTTGCGCTCTTCCTGCAGCGCGGCCGCTGCCGCCTCCAGCGTGGCGGCATCGCGCGGTTCGCCATCCGTGCCGGCCGGCGGGGCGCTGTGCTGGTGCTCGGCCAGCTGCGCTGCGCGCTCGGCCAGCACGATGCGCGCGCTGGCCATCGCACGCTCCAGCGCCTCCAGGGATACCCGTTCGGCGCGCAGCGCTTCCACCGGCTCGGCGAGCATGGCGCGCAGCGCGGCCAGCGTGATCCCCGCCGCGTCGCCGGACAGCGGCGAGAACAGGTCGCCGCCGGTCGAATCGCCGGCCGTGCCGCCACCGGTGGCGACGTTCGGCTCGTCCGCGGGCAAGGAGGTTGTCGCGGCGGCAGGGGCGTCGGACGCTGCGCCTTGCGACGCGATCGGCGGCGCGGCGTCAGCGCCGGCGCCGGTGGGCGGCGGGGCGGGAGCGCGGAAGGAGGCGAGCCAGGCGGCGAGGCGGGCGTCGGCGTCGTG
>DASWYX010000697.1:0-13023 GCA_036404755.1 Pseudoduganella sp. | reverse complement strand
TGGTGGCTGCAGCCTGCAGCACGGCGCTGCGCGAGGGCTTCGTGAAGCCGGGCGACCAGATCGCCATCGCCGCCGGCAGCCCATTCGGCCAATCCGGCAGCACCAACCTGCTGCGCCTGGCCGAGATCTGGCCGCAACAAGAATCAGCATAAGAATCAGGAATACCTACTTTAACGCCGGCGCTAGCCGGCGTCTTTTTTTGCGCGTCGCTTGAGACGCCTGAGACGCCTGAGGCGCTCGATGCCTGTGAGGCGGATCATCGATCCGCCGTCCTTTATTCGCCGCGCTGGTGAACCTGCCTGCCAGCCGCGTAGGTAGCAGCAATCGCCCGGTCATCCCCCAGCAGGGCCAGTGCGAACAGCAACTCCTCCAGGCTATTGGTGCGCGAGGTGCGGCGCTCCAGCAGCGGCGTGGCCTTGGGGTCGACCACGATGAAGTCCGCTTCCGCGCCGGCCACGAAATTGCCCACCGTGCCTTCCAGCTGCATGCTGCGCGCGCCGCCCAGGGTGGCGAGATAGAACATGCGCAGTGCCGGCAGATAAGTGCCGCCCATGCGCGCCACCTTGTAGGTCTCGTTCATCGTCTGCAGCATGGAGAAGGAAGTGCCGCCGCCCACGTCCGTCGCCAGGGACAGCGCGACCTGCTGCCGGTCGGCGGCGGCGAAGTCGAACAGGCCGCTGCCCAGGAACAGGTTGGACGTCGCGCACATCGACACGGCAGCGCCGGTGGCGGCCATGCGCGCGCGGTCTTCGTTATCCAGCCAGATGCAGTGGGCGTACATCGAGCGCGGGCGCAGCAGGCCGTACTTGTCGTACACGTCCAGGTAGCTGCGCGCGTCGGGGAAGAGCGACTTCACCCACGCCACTTCATCCGTGTTCTCGGCCACGTGGGTCTGCACGTAGGCGTCCGGATAGGCGCGCGCCAGTTCGCCGCACACCTGCAGCTGCGCCTCGGTGGACGTCGGCGCAAAGCGCGGCGTCAGCGCGTACATATTGCGGCCCTTCTTGTGCCAGCGCCGGATCAGCTCCTCGCTTTCGCAGGCGCTGCGTTCGGCGGTGTCCTGCAGGAAGTCCGGGCAGTGCCGATCCATCATCACCTTGCCCGCCGCCATGCGCAGCTTGTGCGTTTCGGCGGCGCCAAAGAAGGCGTCCACCGATTCCGGATGCACGGTGCAGTACACCATGGCTGTCGTGGTGCCGCAACGAAGCAGCTCCTTGACGAAGAAGTCGGCCACGCCGCGCGCGTGCACGGGGTCGCGGAACTGGCGCTCGGTGGGGAAAGTGTAAGTGTCCAGCCAAGGCAACAGGCCTGGCGCCGGCGAGGCGATCATGTCCGTCTGCGGATAGTGGATGTGGGTGTCGATAAAACCGGGCATGATGATCTTGCCGCGGTAATCGCGCACCGCGGTGTCGGGCGACAGCATATCCTTCAGCTGGGCGTAATCGCCGGCGGCCTGCACGTGGCCACCCTTCAGCACCAGCAGGCCGTCCTCATGCCACTGGCAGGCCTTGTCGCTGATCGCCGGATCGGCGGTGAAATGCAGGATGCTGGCGCGGAAGGCCTTGATGCTTGCTTCGTTCTGCATGTTCAGCTGCCCCGGTAGGTGGAATAAGCCCAGGGCGAAACCACGATAGGTACGTGATAATTGGCGGTGGCGTCCGCGATGCCGAAGGCGATGATGACTTCATCGACAAAGCGCGGCTCCGGTAGTTTTACGCCCTGCGACGCGAAGTAGTCGCCGGCTGCGAACACCAGCTCGTATTTGCCCCGCTTCAGTTCCTCGCCGGCCAGCAAAGGCTGCTCGCAGCGCCCGTCAAGGTTGGTGACCGCAGTCTTCAGCAGCACCTTCTCGTTGCCGTCCACGCGGAACAGTTTGACCTGCACGCCCGCGCCAGGCTTGCCCTGCGTGATATCCAGGACGTGTGTACTCAGCTTACCCATATTGCCTCCTCTAATGATGGAGACGATCTTATACGGCTGGCGATTGCGTATTATTCATGGCGGCGAATACTAATCATGAGCCGCGTGGACATAATCAAGCTTCCATATCTATAAATCAGGAGACGCACGATGTACAAGAAACTAGCTGTCCTGGCTTTGGCCACGGTTGTCCAGCAAGCCAGCGCCGCTGACTGGAGCGATACCGCCATCGGCTACCGCTACGGGACGAAATTCGCAGAGCCATATAATCCGAACGACATCAAGAAGCACATCGTGAGCTGGACCTATGCCGATGGCTACAAGTACGGCGGCAATTATATGAACGTCGACTTCCTTACTTCGGACAGCAAGGACAACAGCGCACACGAAGCCTATGTGTTGTATCGCCACACGCTGGACCTGGGCAAGGTCATGGGCAAGGACCTGAAAGTCGGCCCGGTGCGCGGCTTCGGCGTCACCGCGGGCTTCGACTGGAACACCAAGAACGACGACACCTACAACTCGCGCAAGCGCATGGCGGTCCTCGGCCCTACCCTGATGATGGACGTGCCGGGCTTCCTGAATATCAGCCTGTACGCCGTGTGGGAGAGCAACCAGCCGCTGGGCGTCTCCAAGCGCTATTCCTACGACACGCGCCCGATGCTCAGCTCCGCCTGGGGCATTCCGCTGGGGTCCGGGTTCAGCTTTGAGGGCTATGCGAACTGGATCGGCAAGAAGGGGATCGACGAATTCGGCGGGCGTACGGCGCCCGAGGTGCACGTCGATATGCAGGTGATGTACGACTTGAGCGCACACGTGGGAGCCAAGCCGAACACCTTCAAGGTCGGACTGGAATACGAATACTGGCGCAACAAGTTCAGCGTGCCGCATAACATCCCCGGCAGCACCGCCAAGACGCCGATGATCCGCGCCGAGTACCACTTCTAAAAACCAGTTCGGGGTCAGCTCTGTCATTCGGACACGCAAGCACTTAGTTTGACTTAGATCAATACGCAAAATCTAGTGATTTCGCGTATTGATCCAGATCAAAGCTTCGTTCTGAGTGTCCAAATGACAGAGCTGACCCCGAATTTTTGGTGCAAAAAAACGGCCCTTGCGGGCCGTTTGCTTTTAGACGAACTCGCCAACCCTGGCCGCTACGGCCTCGCGCACCGAGCCGCTGGTAACGAAGCTATGCGCAACCTGGATATCGTTGTGGAACCACCGATCGCCGTCCAGGCAAGCCGGAATCTGGCGGCGGATCTCGTCGTAAGCCGCCTGCGTCCCCTCGCCCAGCACAAAGCCCGGCAGCAGCTGCTCGGTCATGGTCAGCGCCTGCGCCGCCAGCAGCATTTCCACGCCCACGATGTACTGCGTGTTCTGCACCACGGTATGCGCCTTGCGCGCGCACCAGGTCGAGTTCGAGATATGGTCCTCGCTATTCGCCTTGGACGGGATCGAATCCACGCTGCCCGGCATGGACAGCGTACGATTTTCCATCACCAGTGAGCTGAGCGAGCATTGCACGACCGGATAGCCCGTATTCACGCCGCGCAGGCCGGACATCAAATTGCGCGGCAGCCCCCACGACAACGTCGGATCGATCAAACGCGCCACGCGGCGCTCGCAGATGCTGCCCAGGTCCGTGATGGCCATTGCCAGCAGATCCATCGCCTGCGCCAGGTACTGGCCGTGGAAGTTACCGCCCGAGATGATCTCGAAACCGCCGCCGTCCTTGCCGAAGATCAGCGGGTTATCGGTGGCCGAATTGATTTCGTTCTTCACGATGGTGTCGATGTAATCCAGCGCATCGAACACCGGGCCATACACCTGCGGCGTGCAGCGCAGCGAATAGACGTCCTGGATGCGCGGCGTGTACGGAATATCGGTGCGGCGCAATTCGTCGGGGAACTGCACGGCGCGCGCTTCGTGTGTCGTGCGGGTGGAACCCTTGAGCAGCTTGCGCACCACGGCTGCCGTCTTGATCTGGCCCGGATGAGGGCGTGCCTGCTGGATGCGCGGATCAAAGGCGGACATCTCGGCCCGCATCGCTTCCAGCGTCAGCCCCAGGGACAGGCAGGCGTCCGTCAGCAGGTCGCGTGCATCCTTGGCCGCCAGCACGGCAACCGCCAGCGAAGCCGTGCAGCCATTGATCAGAGCCGACGCATCCTTCGCCTTCAGGTCGAACCTGACCGGCCCGATTTCCGCGCGGGTGATGGCCTCGGGCGCGGACATGCGCTGTCCCTTGTACATCACTTCCGCCTCATCGAAGCCGGCAATGGCAGCGGCCTGGTAAGCCAGCGGCGCCAGGTCGCCGGAAGCGCCCACGGACCCCTTCTGCGGCATGATCGGATGAATGCCGGCATTGATGAAGGCCAGCAGGCGGTCCACCACTTCCACGCGCGGCGCCGAGTAATTGCTGGCGAAGGCGTTCGCGCGCAGCAGCATGGTAGCGCGGCTCACTTCTTCCGAGAACGGCTCGCCGATGCCGCCGCTGTGGGCCTTGATCAACTGCGTCTGGAACAGTTCGATGTGCTCCACCTTGATGCGGGTGTCCTTCAGCAACCCCACGCCGGTATTAAAGCTGTACATCATCGGCGCTTCATCGTGCATCCAGGTGGATTCGATGTAGTCGCGGCTTTCCTTCAGCGCGGCGCGCGAGGTCGCGGACAGTTCCACTTTGGCGCCGCCGCGTGCGACTGCCAGTACTTCTTCCGCGGTGAGATTGAATCCGTCAATAGTTACGGTGCTCATTTTTTTTCCAATTCCTTTAGTGTCAGTTGGCGCCGGACTCGAACCAGGTGCCGATCAGCTGGCGTTCGTCGTCAGTCATATGCGTCATGTTCGCCAGAGGCATGTCCTTGTTCTGCACGGCGCGCTGGTAAATCTTGGCGGCGTGCTGCCTGGTCAGTTCGGGGGTATCGAGCATCACGCCGCCCGGGGCTGATGCGAAACCCGCCTGGGTTGGCGCGGAGGAGTGGCAGGACACGCAGCGCTGCGACACCACATGCTGCACCCCGGCCAGGCTGGCCTGCCCCGCCGGTGCGGCAGCGGCGGCGGCAACAGCATGACCGTCCGCATCGACGGTCGCAGCAGCGGAAGCGGCCGGCGCTGCAACAGCCTTGCGCGGCGCAGGAGCAATAGCAATGGCCACGCCGACCAGCAGCGCCACGCCAGCGACCGGATAAGCCGGCGACACCTTGCCCGCATGGCGCAGGTTGAAGAAGTGGCGGATCAGCACACCGGCGGCCATGATGGCGGCCAGCACCAGCCAGCTGTAGGCGTGGCTGTAGGTCATCGCGTAGTGGTTGCTGATCATGATCAGCAGCACGGGCAGCGTGAAGTAGTTGTTGTGCACCGAGCGCACCTTGGCGCGCTTGCCGTAGACCGGGTCGGGCGACTGGCCCTTCGCCATCGCATCCACCAGCTTGCGCTGGCCGGGAATGATCACGAACAGCACATTACCGACCATCATCGTGCCCATCATGGCGCCGACGTGGATATAAGCGGCGCGGCCGCTCAGGGTATGGGTCAGCACATAGGCTGCGGCCACGATCAGCAGGAACAGCACGGTGCCCAGCACGGCGGGCTTTTCGGCCAGCGGCGTCTTGCACAGCGTGTCGTACACCAGCCAGCCGCCCACCAGCGTACCGACGCCCACGGCCACGGCTTGCAGCGAAGTCAGGTCGGCCACGTTCTTGTCGATCATCATCGCCGACGCGTTGAAGTAATACACGATGAACAGCATGGCAAAGCCGCTCAGCCAGGTGGCATACGCTTCCCATTTAAACCAGTGCAGGTCTTCCGGCAGTTCAGCCGGCGCCACGAGGTATTTCTGCGGATTGTAGAAACCGCCGCCGTGCACGGCCCACAGTTCGCCCATCACGCCCTTCTTGGCCAGCGGGCTGCCGGGCTTGGGCGGCCGGATCGAGTTGTCCAGCCAGACGAAATAAAACGATGCGCCAATCCACGCGATGCCGGTAATCAGGTGCAGCCAGCGTACCAGCAGGTTAAGCCACTCCACTCCGTAGGAACCGAATAAAGTCTCCATGATTTTTCCATTAAGTCTGTTCATCTGCCTCTGGCGGGCACTTCAGATGAGCGAGGAGTTTCACCTCAGAAACGGTCGTTGTATCGCTGCCGCTACGACCGCGATGGCAAAGGCGTGCCTCTGCCATCAGCATGGGTGAAACGATATCGGCTAAGAACGCGTCTATCCTTTCGCTACAGATATAAGTCGCATATACGCAGACGTATATATCGGGGGCCCGGTTAATGCGACCCTGTCATCCATAAAGCCAGATAACTAATATTCGGAGACCATGATGACCAGAATGCCCGAGCACCTGGATATCCACCTGATACGCATCCTCTATTTGTTGCTTTGCGAAAAGAGCGTATCGCGCGTGGCCCTCAAACTGAACCAGCCCCAGCCTTCGATCTCCGGTTCGCTGCGCAAGCTGCGTGACCTGACTGGCGATCCCCTGCTGGTGCGCGGCGGTCGCGGCATGGTGCCCACCCAGCATGGCGAAAGCCTGCTCAAGGCGGCCAAGCGCATCCTCGACGAAACCGAAGGCCTGTTCAGTCCAAAGACGGCATTCGTGCCGCTCGAGCAGGCGCGCACCTTCCATATCGCCGCGCCCGACTATATGAACAATCAGTTCTTCACCGAGGTGATCGCCCGCCTGCGCCGCGAATCGCCGAAGAGCCGGCTCGTAATCCATTCGCTGGTGCCGGATGTCGACTATGTGCGCCTGCTGGCGGACGGCGAACTGGATCTGGTGGTCGGCAACTGGGACGAGCCGCCCCAGCACCTGCATATTTCCAAGCTGTTCGACGATCCCATCGTCTGCCTGATGCGCGCCAACACGGCATACGCCCGCCGCACGGGCAAGGAGGGCATGACGCCCGAGGATTTCCTCAGCCTGCCCCAGGTGGCGCCGGCCCAGATCCTGCCCGGCTACCACGGCAATATCGATTCCTTCCTGGAGCAGCAAAACCTGCAGCGCAATATCGTTGTGGAATCGGCACACTTCCGCATGCTGCCCTATGTCGTCGCGCAGACGGACCTGGTGCTGACGGCAGGCCAGCAGTTCGCGAGCTTCTACGAAAACCTGCTGGGTCTCAAATCCTACAAGGTGCCGCTGAATTTCCCGCCGCTGCGCTTCTACCAGCTGTGGCATGAGCGCTCCCAGCACGGCACGGAACACAAGTGGCTGCGCGCTCAGGTCAGCGCCGCCGCGCGCCTGCTGGCGAAGTAGATATCAGCCGGGGGATTAGCAGATATAGGTCCAGAGCTATATATCCGGCGAGCCGCGCCCCTAATATCGAATTGCCATTTCCCAGATCAACCTTTTTGGAGCGGGCCGCCGGCGGCGGCCTGATTGCACGATGACGAGCCTGAAGCAACTGAACACCTGCGACGCTGGCGCATTCGCCGATATCCTGCATGGCCTGTACGAGCATTCCCCGTGGATTCCGCAGCGCGCCGCAGCACTGCGCCCTTTCCGCAGCATCGACGCGCTGAAACTGGGCCTGCAGCAGGTGGTGACGGAAGCCACGCATGAAGAGCAGCTGGGCCTCATCCGCGCCCACCCGGAGCTGGCCGGCAAAGCCGCCGTGGCAGGCGAGCTGACGCCCGAGTCCACCGGCGAGCAGGCCCAGGCTGGCCTGAACCTGTGCACGTCGGAGGAGTTCGCGGCCCTGCAGGAAATGAATTCGGCCTACAACAGCAAATTCGGCTTCCCCTTCATCCTGGCGGTCAAAGGCGCGGACGGCAAAGGCCTGACGCGCCAGGCCATCATCGCCGCCTTCCGCCGCCGCCTGCTGAACCAGGTGGACGATGAGCACCGCGAAGCGCTGCGCCAGATCCACCGCATTGCCGAAATGCGCCTGAATGCCCTGCTGCAGTACACGCCTACGATGGGCCAGTCCATCATGCAATGGGCCGAACAGATCGGCGCCCTGAGCGAGGACTCGCAAGGCCTGACCTGCACCTATATGACCCCCACGCATCGCGCCACGGCCAACCAGCTGGCGCAATGGATGAGCGAAGCGGGCATGCACGTGCATATCGACGCCGTCGGCAATGTGGTGGGCCGCTACCTGTCCACCGACCCGCAGGCGCGCACCCTGCTTACCGGCTCCCACTACGATACGGTGCGCAACGGCGGCAAGTACGACGGCCGCCAGGGCATCCTGACCGCCATCGCCGTGGTCAAAAAGCTGCACGAAAGCGGCGAAACCCTGCCCTTCCATTTCGAAGTGATTGCCTTCTCCGAGGAAGAAGGCGTGCGCTTCAAGAGCACCTTCCTCGGCAGCAGCGCCGTGATCGGCCAGTTCGACCCGCGCCTGCTGGACCTGCGCGACCGTGACGGCGTGGCGCTGCGCGAAGTGATGGCCGCCGCCGGCCAGGACCCGAACAGCATCGCCGCCATCGCACGCGACCCGGCCGATTTGCTGGGCTATGTGGAGATCCATATCGAACAGGGCCCGGTGCTGCTGGAGCGCGGCTTGCCGGTGGGCGTAGTGACGTCCATCGCCGGCAGCAAGCGCTACCTGGTCGACCTGAAAGGCGTCGCCAGCCACGCCGGCACGACGCCGATGGCGATGCGCAAGGACGCAGCCGCCGCAGCTGCCGAAATCATCCTCTACGTGGAACAGCGCTGCTGCGACGATCAGGACTCGGCCCTGGTCGGCACCGTCGGCCAGCTGCAGGTACCCAACGGTTCCACCAATGTCATTCCCGGCGCCTGCACCCTGTCGCTGGATATCCGCGCCGCCAATGATGCGGCGCGCGACGCTGCGGTGGCCGACATCCTGGCCCATATCGAAAAAGTGTGCCATACGCGCCACATCGGCTTTGCGATCGAACAGACCGTTTCGGCCAACTGCGCACCATGCGCCCCCTGGCTGATGGACCAGCTGGCAGCGGCCACGGAGCGCGCCGGCGTGCCGGCCTTCCGCCTGGCTTCCGGCGCCGGCCACGACGCCATGCTGATGGCGCGCGTGACCGACGTCGCGATGCTGTTCACGCGCTGCGGCAATGGCGGCATCAGCCACAATCCGCTGGAAACCATGACGGACGACGACGCCGATGTCGCCGCACGCATCCTGCTCGACTTCCTTCGCAATTTCAAGGCCGGTCCCCGCCGCGCCCTTCCCGGCAAACAAGCCGAAAAGGAGGCCATCGACGACATTCAGTAAATCGGAGCAGCGCGGGACGCCATATTTGTCCGCCCGGAGAGGCGGAATTTCGGGCGGAAAAAACTAAACGGAGACACAGCAAATGAACTTTTTGGACAACTATTTCAAGCTCGGCGAGCACGGCACCAACGTGCGCACCGAGGTATTGGCAGGCATCACCACCTTCCTGACGATGGCGTACATCATCTTCGTCAACCCCTCCATCCTCGGCGACGCCGGCATGCCCAAGGACGCCGTCTTTGTGGCTACCTGCGTTGCGGCCGCCGTCGGCACCATCATCATGGGCCTGTACGCCAACTTCCCCATCGGCCTCGCCCCGGGCATGGGCCTGAACGCTTACTTCGCCTACGGCGTGGTGGCAGGCATGGGTTTCCCATGGCAGGCCGCACTGGGCGCCGTGTTCATTTCGGGCTGCTGCTTCATGATCGTCAGCCTGCTGCGCATCCGTGAAAAAATCATGAACGCCATTCCGCCCTCGCTGCGCATTGCCATCCCGGCCGGCGTGGGCCTGTTCCTGGCGCTGATCTCGCTGAAGAATGCGGGCATCGTCGTCTCCAGCCCGGCCACCTTCGTCACCATGGGCGACCTGCACAAGCCGGCGCCTGTGCTGGCCATCGTCGGCTTCCTCGTCATCGTGGCCCTGGACCGCCTGCGCGTCACCGGCGCCCTGCTGATCGGCATCATGGCCGTGACGGTGCTGAGCTTCTTCTTCGGCGGTAACCAGTTCCACGGCATCGTCTCCGCTCCGCCTTCCATCTCGCCTACCGCGCTGGAACTGGACATTGTCGGCGCCGTGTCGCACGGCCTGTTCAACGTGGTGATGGTGTTCTTCCTGGTCGAACTGTTCGACGCCACCGGCACCCTGATGGGCGTGGCCCAGCGCGCCGGCCTGATGAAGGACGGCAAAATCCCGGCCGCCATGAACAAGGCCCTGCTGGCCGACTCCGGCGCCATCATTGCCGGTTCCCTGATGGGCACCTCCAGCACCACCGCCTACATCGAAAGTGCCGCCGGCGTGCAGGCAGGCGGCCGCACCGGTCTCACCGCCGTCACCGTGGCCGTGCTGTTCCTGGCCGCCCTCTTCATCGCGCCGCTGGCCGGCGTGGTACCGGCCTACGCCACCGCACCAGCGCTGTTCTTCGTCGCTTGCCTGATGCTGCGCGAACTGGCGGAGATCAACTGGGCCGAAACCACGGAAAGCATTCCGGCCGTCGTCACGGCGCTGGTGATGCCGTTCACGTATTCGATCGCCAACGGCCTGGCGCTGGGCTTCATCAGCTACGCCGGCCTGAAGCTGCTGACCGGTAAATACAAGGAAGTGAGCGCCATGATCTGGTGCGTCGCCGGCGTATTCCTGTTCAAGACCATCTACATCGCAGGCTAAGCAGTTCACATAAAAACTCTTGGAGACGCGCATGAACAACCTGCTATACCAGGTGGAGGACCGTCCGCCGCTGCTCACCAGCGGCATCCTCGCCTTGCAGCACCTGTTGGCCGCGCTCGGTGGCATCATCGCCGTGCCTCTCGTGATTGGCGCCGTCCTGAAGCTCCCCGCTGAAGAGATGGTGGCACTTGTCAATGCAGCGCTGCTGGGTTCCGGCATCGTCACCATCATCCAGTGCAAGGGCGCAGGGCCGGTGGGCATCCGCCTGCCCTGTGTGATGGGCACCAGCTTCGCCTTCGTCGGCGCCGCCATCAGCGTGGGGCTGGAGCACGGCGTGCCCGGCATCATGGGCTCGGCGCTGGCCGGCTCCGTGGTGATGATCGTGGGTAGCTGCTTCATGCCGCAGATCCGCAAGCTGTTCCCGGAAGCCGTGACCGCCGTGGTGGTGACGATGATCGGCCTGACCCTGGTGCCGGTTGCGGTGGACTGGGCAGCGGGCGACCGCAACGCCGGTCCGCTGTACGGCGATCCGACCAACCTGGGCATCGCGCTGTTCGTGCTGGTGGGCGTCATCCTGCTGGTGCAGTTCGGTAAAGGCATGATTTCCGCCGCCGCCATCGTGATCAGCATGTTCATCGGCTACCTGGTGTGCATCGGCCTTGGCCTGGTCAACTTTGCTCCGGTCGTCAATGCGGAAGTGATCGCCCTGCCCAAGCCCCTGCACTTCGGCATGACCTTCCCGGCCTCCGGCATCGTCGCCATGGGCCTGGCCTTTGTCGTCACGATGGTGGAAACCACCGGCACCTTCATGGCGCTGGGGAATGCCACTCATACGAAGATCCGCGGCAAGACGCTGGCGCGCGGCATGCTGTGCGATGGCGTGGGTTCGGCTTTTGCCGCCGTGCTTTCCAGCCCGCCGGTATCGACCTTTGCCCAGAACGTCGGCGTGATCACGCTGACCGGCGTCGCCAGCCGTCACGTGGTGGCGCTCACCGGCCTGCTGCTGGCATTGGCCGGCCTCTTCCCCGTGCTCGGCGCCCTGGTTGTGACCATTCCGCAGCCGGTGCTGGGCGGCGCGGGCCTGATGATGTTCGCCATGATCTTCGCGGCGGGCGTGCAGATGCTGGCCAAGGTGGAACACGACAAGCGCACCTGCCTGATCATCGCCGTGTCGGTGGGCTGCGGCCTGGCTGTCACGGTGAGGCCGGAGCTGCTGTCCAAGCTGCCCGCCTTCGTGCACGAAGTCTTCGGCTCCGGCATCAGCACCAGCGCCATCGTCGCCGTGGCACTGAACCTGGTGCTGCCGGACCGTCCGCAGGTGGTGCATGAAGACGAAGTGGAAGAGGATTTGCTCCAGCCGATGCTGGTGAGGGATTTGGATAAAGCGTAATCAGAAAAAAATGACTAAGACTCTCTTGATCAGGAATGCGCGCGTGCTCGTCACGATGGACGAGCAGCGCCGCGAAATCGACAACGGCGCCGTATTCGTGCGCGGCAACGTGATCGAACAGGTGGGCCCGACGGCGGAATTGCCGCAGGAAGCGGACCAGGTGATCGATGCCGCCGGCCAGGTAGTGATGCCCGGCCTGGTGAACACCCATCACCATATGTACCAGAGCCTGACGCGCGTGATTCCTGCGGCGCAGGATGGGGAGCTGTTCAACTGGCTCACCAAGCTGTATCCCATCTGGGCCAACCTGACAGGCGAGATGGTGCAGGTATCGACGCTGACGGCGATGTCGGAACTGATCCTGTCGGGCTGCACCACGTCGAGCGACCACCTGTACATCTATCCCAATGATTGCCGCCTCGACGACAGCATCGAAGCCGCCCAGCAGATCGGCATGCGCTTCCATGCGGCGCGCGGCGCCATGAGCGTGGGCCAGTCCAAGGGTGGCTTGCCGCCGGACTGCGTGGTGGAAGAGGAAGCGGCCATCCTGAAGGATACGCAGCGCCTGATCGAGTCTTATCATGATGCGGAGCGCCACGCCATGCTGCGCGTGGTGGCGGCGCCCTGCTCCCCTTTCTCCGTGTCGCGCGACCTGATGAAGGAAGCGGCGGGCATGGCGCGCAGCTATGGCGTGTCGCTGCACACCCATCTGGCGGAAAACGTCAACGACATCGCCTACAGCCGCGAGAAATTCGGCATGACGCCGGCGCAGTATGCGGAAGATTGCGACTGGGTGGGCCACGACGTCTGGCATGCCCACTGCGTGCAGCTGGATGACAGCGGCATCAATATGTTCGCCCGAACCGGCACTGGCGTTGCACACTGCCCCTGCTCGAATATGCGCCTGGCGTCCGGCATCGCGCCGGTGCGCAAGATGGTGGACGCCGGCGTACCGGTGGGGCTGGGCGTGGATGGCAGCGCGTCCAACGACGGCGCCCACATGCTGGGCGAAGTGCGCCAGGCCATGCTGCTGCAGCGCGTGGGCTTCGGCCCGGATGCGATGACGGCGCGCCAGGCGCTGGAACTGGCCACATTGGGCGGCGCCAAGGTCCTGAACCGCGAC
>DASWYX010000696.1:0-1934 GCA_036404755.1 Pseudoduganella sp. | reverse complement strand
ACGCAGCCGGCGCCCGCGTTGTCGCGGTGGACTTCGTTCAGGTAGGACCGCGCCACTTCGCCCAGCGGATCGGCCGGGTTGCGCGCGATGCGCTTGCGCCACTGCTCCACCGAATGGGTGATCGCCTTGCTGCAGGCTTCGGCCAGCAAATCCTCTTTCGACTCGAAATGGCCATAGAAGCCGCCGTGCGTCAGCCCTGCCCCCTTCATCAGGTCGGCCACCCCGATCCCGTCGTAGCCTTTCTCCCGAAAAAGCTTCGCTGCCACTTCAACAATGCGTTCGCGGTTAAGCGCCGCCTGTTCCCTGCTCACTCTCATGATTCTGTCCTTGACTTTAATAATTATGGTCGTAATATATCACGCATTCGATGATGATCGTCATCTAATCATTTTAGCGAGGTTCACATGCAATACAAGAATTTCGGCCGCCGCACCGGCCTGCGGGTTTCTGAACTGGCGCTCGGCACCGGCAACTTCGGCACGGGCTGGGGCCATGGCGCGGAGCGCGATGAAGCCAGGTCCATGTTCGATGGCTACCTCGAGGCGGGCGGCAACTTCATTGACACCGCGGACGGCTATCAGGGCGGGCAGGCCGAAGTAATGCTGGCGGATTTTATCGCGCCGGAGCGCGATCGCCTCGTTCTGGCGACCAAATACACGCTGGGCGCCGCCGGCCAGGCGACGGTCCACTCCACCGGCAACAGCCGCAAGACGATGATGCAGTCGGTCGAAGCGAGCCTGAAACGGCTGAATACCGGCTATATCGACCTGCTGTGGGTGCACTTCCCGGACGGCCACACGCCGATGGAAGAAATCCTGCGCGGCCTGGATGACCTGGTCCGATCCGGCAAGATCCTGTATGCGGGCCTCTCCAACTTCCCCGCCTGGCGCGTGGCCCGTGCCGACGCCATCGCCGAGCTGCGCGGCTGGGCGCCGATCGTCGGCATGCAGATGGAATACAGCCTGGTCGAGCGCAGCGCCGACCGCGAGGCGCTGCCCATGCTGGATGCGCTGGGCCTCGGCGGCGCGCTGTGGTCGCCCCTCGGCGGCGGCCTGCTGACCGGCAAATACCGCAATAAGGAGGAAGGCCGCCTGCAAGGCTTGAACGGCTTCCTCACCCATACCGAAAAGACGGAGCGCGACCGCCACACCGTCGATGCCGTGCTGTCCGTGGCGGCGGAGCTGGACGCGACGCCAACCCAGGTGGCGATCGCCTGGCTGCTGCACCGCGATGCCGTGTCGCATACGGCGCTGGTGCCCATCCTCGGCCCGCGCACGCGCGCCCAGCTCGATGGCACGCTCGGCGCCCTGAAGCTGCAACTCAGCCCGGAACAGGTGGCGCGCCTGGACGCCGCCAGCGCCATCGCCCTCGGCGCACCCTACGAAGTGAACGCCCAGACCGCCGGCCGCATCGCCGGCGGCCAGCCGGAGCTGCTGCTCCCGTCCAAACTGCCCGTCGCGTAAGGAGATTTCATGAAAGCCGTCATCAGCGCCTACGCGCGCTCCCCCTTCCACTTCGCCCGCAAGGGCAAGCTGGCCGAAACCCGTCCGGAGAACATTGCCGCCCAGGTGGTGCAGGGACTGGTGCAGCGCACCGGCCTCGATCCCGCCCTGCTGGACGATGTGATCCTCGGCTGCGCCTATCCGGAAGGCGCCCAGGGCAACAATATGGCGCGCATCGTTTCCCTGCTGGCCGGCTTCCCCTTCGAGGTGCCGGGCATGACGGTGAACCGCTTCTGCGGCTCCTCGATGTCCGCCATCCATATCGCCGCAGCGCAGATCGAGGCCGGCCTCGGCGAGGCCTATCTGTGCGTGGGCGTGGAATCGATGACCTTCGTACCGCAGGGCGGCCTGAATTTCTCGCCCAATCCCGAACTGTACGAAAAGACGGACACCTATATCAGCATGGGCCAGACGGCCGAAAACGTGGCGCGC
>DASWYX010000695.1:0-1628 GCA_036404755.1 Pseudoduganella sp. | reverse complement strand
CGGTATCGATCAGCAGATTGTCCTGGTTGGACGGGCGCACCGTGCCCGTGTCGGTGAGGCCGCAGGCGATGCCCATCGCGAGCGTGTGCGGCACAGGTGGCGACAGGGGAATCATCGTATCAGCTCCGCGCGCTGCAGCACGTTTTTCGGGGGCGTGATGCCCAGTTGTCCGGCTACGTCAGTATTCACCAGGTAGCTGAAACTGGCCAGGGTTTCCACCGGAATTGCGTCGGGGCGCACACCATGGAACAGGATCTGCGCCGCCTTGTGTGCAGTCAGGCGCCCGAGCTGCTTATAGCCCGAGACCAGTCCGAACATCGCTTTGCTGCGGCGCAGGGCCGCTTCGGTCGCGGCGTAGGTCGGCAGGCGTGCATCTAGCGCGGCCTGCGTCAGCACATGGCGATGGAAGGCGAGGAAGCTGTCCGGGCCGATATAAAGCAAGTCCGTCTTTTGCTGCGCCAGCTCGCTGACCAGGCCGGGGAGGGCGTCCGCGCGCGGCTGTCCATTGTCGTCCAGCGGCACGGCGCGTTCCAGCAGCACGCAGCCGCAGCGTCCCATTTCGGAGCGCAGGTCTTTCACCGTGGATTGCGAATTCGGTTCGTTTGGCGTGTAGATGATGCCGATGCGCCTGAAGCGGCGCCAGGCCTCGATGGCATTCATCTGCATCCGTACCGGCACCATATGGCTGGCGCCCGTGATATTGCGGCGGGACGAGACCAGCGAGCTCACGATGCCTGCGCCCCTGGGCGCTGCAACCATCGTGAACACAATGGGGATTTCGGTCTCGTGCACGTCGGGATTGGCTTCGCCTTCCTTGCCCGCCACGGCCAGCGTTACCGGCGTGCCCCAGGTGTAGATCAGATCAGCGCCCAGCGCGCGTGCTTCGGCAAGCAGGGCGGGAATGCGGCTCGTGTCCAGCTCCACGTCGCGCACGATCAGCTCCGCTTCCAGCTTCTGATCCGCAAAATAGTCGCGGAAACCCTGCTCCACGGGCGTTTCGCCCCGGTACAGGATCATGTAGATGCGCGGGATATGGGGCTGGCCATGATGGGCCAGCGCAGACAGCGGCGCCGCGGCCGCCAACAGGGCCGCGCTGCGCATGAAATGCCGTCGTGTGAGGGTCATGCAAGGAATTGTAGCACTGCCTCACTGGCCGGGAGGTGGCGGCGGTGGTGGGGCCGGCGGTGCAGGTGGCGCGGGCGCCACGCCCGGCGTCGTCCCCGGCAAGGCGCCAGCGGAAGGCGCTTCGCCTTCCGGCGCCGGCGCCGGCTCCACGTCGATGCCGCGCACGGTCGGGTCGTTGGCGTATTCTTCGTAGATCCACTCACCGTCCAGCTGCACCACGCCTTCCGGTGCGGAACGCTCGACGGGCGCGCGCTTGGCCAGCGCCACCTTCATATAGTCGATCCAGATCGGCATGGACAAGGTGGCGCCGAATTCGCGTCCGCCCAGGGATTTCGGCTCGTCATAGCCCATCCAGGCCACGCTGACGATGCCGCCGCCGTAGCCGGCGAACCAGCCGTCCATGGCGTCGCTCGTGGTGCCGGTCTTGCCGGCGATATCGTTGCGGCCCAGGCGCTGCGTTGCGGCGGCGCCGGTGCCGGTGCGGGTCACTTCGTGCAGCATGC
>DASWYX010000694.1:0-2571 GCA_036404755.1 Pseudoduganella sp. | reverse complement strand
GCGCGCCTCGGCTACCGCAGCCGCAGCCATTTCTGGAAAGTTTTCAAGGATGCCCACGGCATCGACCCCGAGCAATTCCGCCAGCAGGGCAGGGGCTGGCGAAGAATTTTTTGCGAGACCTGTCACAGATCGTTGGCGGGCCTCGTCTTATAGGGCAGATCCAACCACTTTTATGGAGCAAATCATGACTCACACTGCCCGTCTTCCTTTCTTCACCCTGGCCCAGACCCCGTTGAAGAATATGGTCGCCCTGTCCATGTCCGTCAAGAACGGCGTGCTTGGCCACCGCCTGATCGAGCTGATTAACCTGCGCGTTTCGCAAATCAATGGCTGCGGCGTGTGCATCGACATGCACTGGCGCGACCTGATCAAGCAGGGCGCCGACCCGCGCCACCTGAATTCGATCGCCGGCTGGCGCGAGTCGCCATTCTTCAGCGAGCGTGAACGCGCCGCACTGGGCTGGGCCGAAGCTGTGAACGCGCTGCCGCACAAGGACGATACCGACGCCGCCTTCCGTGAAGTGAAGGAGCATTTCAACGACGAGGAAATCGCGCAGATGGGTTATGCCATTTCCGTGATCAAGGGCTGGAACATGCTGAATCTCAGCCTGCGCAACCAGATCCCGGAAGTGCCGCCGCCAGGTATGTAAATGCTTGACACTGACACTAATGAGAAGGGGCCAGGATTCATTTCGGAGGCACGAACATGAAGATTGGCCAAGTGGCACGAGCGACACAAACCAGCGAACGCCTGCTGCGGCACTATGAAGCACAAGGGCTGCTGCAGGTCTCCCGCCTGCCGAACGGCTACCGGGACTACCACCCGGACACCGTAAAGCGGGTGCGCTGGATTCGCGACCTGATCGACTGCGGGTTCAGCACCCGCCAGATCCAGGGATTCCTGCACTGCTTCGGCCAGGAGCATGTCGATGCCGTTCAATGCGCCGCAGGCCTGGCGCAGCACCGCGAGAAACTGCGTGAGCTGGACGAGGTTATCTCCGTCCTCAGCGAACGGCGCTCGCGGCTTGCGGCCCGCATGGACCAGCTTTTCGGCGCCTACATTGACGAGGCAAGGGAAATCCCATTGAAGGAAGAGTCCTATTGATCACCGGCGGTGGCGCCGGCATTGGCCACGCTGCAGCGCTGCAGCAGCTGTCTTGGGAGTCACCGCGCATCAGTTACGTGCTGGCCGATGCGTCCAGCGCGGACGATGCGGTGCACACGGTATCGGAGGTGGTGCAGCGCCACGGCCGGCTCGAAGTATTGGTGAATAACGCCGGTGCCGGCGCCATCCTGCCGCTGGCGAAGGCGGGCCTGCAGCAGATGCGCGACATTTTCGCCACCAATGTCATCGGCCCGTCGCTGCTGGCCACAGCCGCTTTGCCGTACCTGAAGGCAGTGCGCGGCACGATTGTCAACATATCCGGCACCTTCGGTCACAAGGCCGCGCCGGCGCTGTCGCACTACGCGGCCAGCAAGGCGGCGCTTGAGCACATGACGCGCTGCTGGGCTCTCGAACCGGCGGCGGACGGCGTGCGCGTAAACGCCGGAACGCGCCCGTATCCCGCTGGGACGACGCGGCGCACCGGATGATGTGGCCAGCTGGATCGTCGCGCTGGCCGGCCCTGAAGCCGGCTGGACGGCCGGCCAGGTTCTCGCCTTTGACGGCGCCCTGGATATCGCCAGAAAAAAAATTCACGCGACCTGTCACAAACCGTTCACTGGCCACGTCTTACAGGTCAGATACAAACTACCTTATGGAGCAAATCATGACCCACGCGGCCCGCATTCCATCCTTCTACACCGTGGCCCAGGCCCAGTTGAAAAGCATGGTCACCCTGTCCATGTCCGTCAAGGACGGCGTGCTTGGCCACCGCCTGATCGAGCTGATTAACCTGCGCGTTTCGCAAATCAATGGCTGCGGCGTGTGCATCGACATGCACTGGCGCGACCTGATCAAGCAGGGCGCCGATCCGCGCCACCTGAATTCGATCGCCGGCTGGCGCGAGTCGCCTTTCTTCAACGATCGTGAACGCGCCGCGCTGGGCTGGGCGGAAGCCGTGAACGCGCTGCCGCAGAAGGACGATACCGATGCCGCCTTCCGTGAAGTGAAGGAGCATTTTAACGACGAGGAAATCGCGCAGATGGGGTATGCCATCTCCGTGATCAAGGGCTGGAACATGCTGAACCTGAGCCTGCGCAAACAGATTCCGGAAGTGCCGCCGCCAGGCATGTAAAAACTGGACTTCATGGCCGCCGTTGCATATTCTGGAGAGAAAAACGGAGGCGGCCATGACAGAGCGTTCGGCGCGGTTCGGCAGGCGCAGCCTGCTGAGATGGATGGCCGGGGCGCCGCTGGCGTCCGGCCTTGTTTTGCCTTCCGCGTTGGCGGGGCCCACGCCCGCCGTGGACCGCGGTCCCTTCTACCCGGTCAGCAAGCCGGAAGACAGCGATGCCGATCTGACGCTTGTCCACGGCCACAGCCAGCGCGCAGCGGGTCAAGTCGTGGAAATCAGCGGCCGCGTGCTGGCGCTGGACGGCAAGCCCATCGCCGACGCCATCATCGAAATCT
>DASWYX010000693.1:0-8604 GCA_036404755.1 Pseudoduganella sp. | reverse complement strand
CGTAATAAGCTGGTGCAGGCTTATCACGACATCATGAATATGCAAGTTTGACCTGGCCCGACAGGGCTGTAGGGCGGATCGTTCTGATCCGCCGTGCTAGCTCAGCCCGGCAATCCGTGCATTGCGTTCGCGCTCGAGTTTGGTGATGTAGCGCTGCACCGCATTCAGCGCCGAGCGTGGAATATCCACGAACTGGCAGCCCAGCCGCCGGTTCGATTTGTTGTTCAGCAGCGTCAGTTCGATCGAATTCCGGATTTGCAGCCCGGTCGCAATCGTGCCGGCTTCCGGCAATTCGATGCGGCAATCCTGATAAATGCGGCCGATCGTATCCCCCAGTATCAAGCGGTTATCGAGAATGGCGATGCCGCCGCAGCTGATATCGGCCAGCGGAAAATGTGTCGTCCCGCCGCCCATCTCGGCCGGCAGCGGAATCTCCACGCGTACCGGATTGCTGACCGGCGTCGCCATGCGGTAGTACTCGCGGCGCTGCAGGCGGATCAAGCTGGTGGGCAGGGCAATTTTCAGCGCCTGGGCGCCTTCAAACGTGACCGATTGCGCATTCGCGCTGCCGAACATGATGCGGATCTTGTCCAGCGACGTTTCATACGAAATCTGCCTGGCAGACAGGATGCGGCGGTTCTGGTCGGGGTTGATCGAGCAGTCGAGGATGACCGCGTCGTTATCGGGATCGACTTCCAGGATGGAGGTCACACAGACATCCGACTCGCCGTGCACCAGCATGCGGATCAATTGCTTCTTTTCGCTGATGCCGCGCAGCAGGGCGATTATTTCGCGGCGCGATTCGACCTCAAAATCATGCCAGTTCTCAAGGTCGGCATCCGAAATATAGGTGTGCATCAAAGTCCGTTGTCTGGGGAATCGATCGGTACGCTCAGATCCGGCGCCGGGGGCGGGGGCTGTCCAGACTTTTGCGCTGCTTCAATATGATATAGCCATGCCAACAGTTCCGCAATTGTACGGTAGAGCATGGGCGGGATCTGGGCGTCGAGGTCGACGTCCATCAGCAGCGATACCAGTTCCTTCGATTCGTGGATGTGCACGCCGTGCTCGGCGGCGACGGCAATGATCTGCTCCGCAACAAGTCCGCGCCCTTTGGCGACGACTTTCGGTGCCGCCTGGCCGCTCTTGTAGGCGAGGGCGACAGCGCTTTGCAGCGGGCGGCGCGGCAGGTCAGGATTGTCCATCGCCGCCTTCCGCACTGATGGTCAGCGAGGCCAGCGGCGCGCCGGCCGCATCCATCGCGCCTTGCAGCACACTGGCCCAGGCGCGCAGCGTGGCGGCCGTGTCTTCCGACCCGGACTCGACGGCGATGTGCACCTGGTCGCCCACCATCGTCACGCTGGCGCCGACCTTGCCCAGCAGCGGGAAGCGGAAGCGCACGCCGCTGCGCCACACGGGCGCATCCTCGCGTTCGCTGCCTTGGCCGGCGTGGCTGCCGCCGTCGCGGCGGTCGCGTTCGATCTGCCATTCCATCGGCTGGCCGGGCCAGGCCTGGCCTTGCCAGACCAGCTTGCCCTGTTCCTGGGTGTGCAACTGCTGGTTGATCATTTGCGCAGCCGAGAGGTCCGGCCCATTCAGCAATTTTGCTGCGGCCTCGGCGGGCGATTGCGCGGCCGCCTGCGCCATGCGCTGCATTTGCGGCTCGCGCTGCAAGTCCTGCAGGCTGCGCTTGCCCTCGGCCCATTCGGCCACGTGCGATTCGTAGAACAGGCCGCTGTCGCCCAGGGCTTGCTTCAGGTTGTGCGTCAGCTTGTCGGCATCGGGCGGGCCGCCCAGCGAGAGGGGAGTCTTGCCGTTGATGGTGACGGGCACGCCGGGCGTGCTATAGCCGCTGGCCAGCGCGGTCGAGATCGCGCGCGCGGCCGGGCTCAGCGTGGATTGCGGCGTGTTCTTGTCCAGGGCCGGCAACTGGTCGGCCGGGATCAGGGGCGCTTTGCTCAACAGGGTCGCGGCGGCGCTTTGCGGGCGGGCTTGCGCGGCGGCGCTGGCGCCCTGGCCGGCTGCGGCATTGGCGCTGGGGCCGGCGGCAGCGGCGTGCGCGTCGGGGCCATCGGCGGCGCCCGCGTTGGCGAGCGCGGCCTGTTGCGCAGCCTGCCGGCCCGCCTGGCTGAGCGTGCTCGTGTCCTGCGACGGCAGGCGCGAGGTGTCCATCGCCGGCGGCGGATTGTCTTCGGTATAGATGACGGCGGCCTGGCCCGCGAGCGGATTGCCGACGCCGAACTGCAGCGTGGGCCGCGGCTCGGCGGCCACCACGGTCAGCGGCAGCTGGGTGCCGGCCTGGATGTTCGCAGGCAGCAGCATGCGCGCCGCAGTGTCGGCCACGCGCACGAGATAACTGCCATCGGAGAATTTGGAGAGGACCTGGCCGGACAAGGTCTGGCCGACCATATTGGAGATCGTGCGCTGGAACGCTTCCTGGCGCGCCGCGTTGACGGGCGGCGCGGGCAGCCGGGTTTCGACCGGCGTAACGCCGCGCACATTGCCCGTATCCAGGCTCGGGGGCAGCACGGCGCCCCCTTACTCAGACGCCGCCGTAGGCGTTGGCCAGGCGACGTTCGGTACCGGTGCTGGAAATCAGTTTGGACAGCTCGGCCATCCACGGCATGGTCAGGTCGCGGATCTGGCGGTCGTCGTCGAGGATCTGCTTGATCAGGGCCAGCTTCTGCGCGCGCTCGGCGCTGTCGAGCACGACCGTGTCTTCATTGCCGCGCAGGCGGCTCACCTGGGCGGACACGCCCGCTTCCAGCTCTTCCAGGCGGTCCCATTCGGCAGCCTGCGCCGCGCGCAGCATCGAGGCGCTCAGCCGGGCCATTTCCCCGTACACCGACAATACTTCCTGATTCGTCATCGTTATCCTCAAATTACGCAAAGGCAGGGGTCTTGGCCGGGGCCGGAGCGGCGCCTGCGTTGCCAATCTGGTTCCAGGTGTCGCGCAGGTCGGCCAGCAGGCCGCGCACTTCTTCCAGGATTTCCGGCTCGTTCTTGATATTCGCTTCCAGCAGGCGGCGGCTCATGTAGTCGTACAGCGCGTCCAGGTTCTGGGCGATCTCGCCGCCCACTTCCTTGTCCAGGCTGGCGCGCAGGCCGTTGTCGATGATCTGGATGGCTTTGGAAATGGCCTTGCCTTTTTCCTGCACATTGCCAGCCTTCATCTGCGTGATGCCGGTCATGATGGCGGCCAGGGCGCCGTCGTACAGCATCACGATCAGCTTGTGCGGCGAGGCGGCGGTAACACCGGTCTCCAGGCCGACTTTGGCATAGGCGTTGACGCCGCGTTGAGTGGTTCCGAACATAGTCTCTCCTCTGTTCCTGTGATCAGCCGTTGGCGGCCAGCGATGCCAGCTGCTGAGTCAAATACTGTTGCGTAGATTGCATTTTCGACAGGGTCACATCCAGTGCGGTGAACTGGGTGCGATAGCGCTTTTCGATGTCGTCCAGCCTGGCCGAAAAGGCGTCGCGCTGCTTGGCGATATCCTTGATGCTCTTGTTCAGGCCATCGGTCACATTGCTGATCAAGCCTTTCGCGCCCAGGAAGGACGTGGCCAGGTTGTTCAGCTGGTAGCCGTAGCCTTGCGAGAAGGACACCGAACCGCGGCTGCCGATCGTGCCGCCCGTGATTTCAATTTTCAGGCCTTCGGCATCGGTGCCGCCGGCGCCGGTCAGCGTCTGGCCGCTGCCGATCACGGGGTGGCCGCCCAGGGTGCCCGCAACGTCAGTGCCGGCCACCGGGGTGGTGGAGCCGAACACGTCGGCCACGGTGCTGCCACTGACATCGGTCAGCGCAATATTCGAAGCCGAGCCGTACTTGCTGGACGAGAGCACCAGCTTGCCGTTGCTGTCGATGGTGGCGCTGACGCTGGCGCCGTTCGACGAAAACGCCGACAGGCCGTTGATCGACGATTGCAGCGCCTTCGCCAGTTCCTGCGGCGTGTAGGTGCCGGGCGGAATGGTGACGTTGGCGATGTTCTTCGAATTGCTCGGCGTGGTGTCGTTCAGCGACACGGCCCAGACGGTATTGGCATTGATGGTCGTGCTGCCGCCCACTGCCGCGGCGCTGGTCATTGCGCCCTGCGTGGCCATGGCCGTGATTTCCAGGTCATAGGTGCCGGGCTTGGTGGCAGCCGTCGAGCTGACAAAGGCGACCTGGCTGTCCGTCGCGGTACCGATGGCGGCAAACAGGCCGGCGATATCGGCGAAATTGCCGTCGATTGCCTTCTGCAGCTTGCTGTTGTCCAGGGCCAGCGAGCCATCCTTGTCGAACGTGATACCGACCTGGCCCAGGTTGCGCAGGCTGCCGGCCAGGCCGGTGATTTCCGACCCCAGCATGCGGCGCAACTGGGACTGGATGGACTGGGCCGTCGCATCGCCTTGCAGGATGCCGGCTTTCTTGGTTTCCGGATCGTAGGCGGTGAGCTGCTTCAGCGCGCCGTTCAGGTCGTTGTAGGCCTTGACGAAGGCGGTCAGGTTGGACTTGATGCTGCCGGTGTCCTTGGATACGTTCAGCGTGCTGCTGCCGACCTTGGTCACGTTCAGCGTTACGCCCTGGATCGCTTCACTGATCGCGTTGGACGCGCTGGTGACTGTGATGCCGTTCACGCTGACCTTGGTATCCTGCGCCGCCGACGTCTGCTGCAGCGATTGCGTGCCGGCCGGGTCGTAGGACAGCAGGTTGGACAGCGCGCTGTCCGGCGGATTGCTGCCGTCGCCGTTCATCGTGATCTTCATCGATGCATTGGCGCCGGTCTTGGTCGACGTCAGCACCAGGCGGTATGGCGTGGAACTGCCGTCGTTGATGATGCTGGCCTGCACGCCGATATTGGCCTTGTTGATGGCGTCGCGGATGCCTTCCAGCGTGTTGTTGCTGCTGTCGATCAGCACCGAGGCCGACGGCTGCGATGCATCCTGGCTGAAGCCGGCGCCCATGAAGCTGCCGCCGCTGCCGGCGGTAAAGCCTGCCAGCGCCGGGTTGCTGCCGCCGATGGTGATCGGGCTGCCGTTGGCCGAAGCCAGGGTGATGCTGGTGGCGGATGCGTAGGTCGCGCCGGCGTTGGCGGTGCCGGCGGCCGTCTTGGCGCCGCCCGTCACTTCGCCGGCGGCGCCGCCGACCGCTTCCTCGACGGCGATGCTGCCGCCACTGGCGTTCTTGAATTCGAGCGTGCCGGCAGCGGCGCTGCCAGTGAACGTGATGCCGGCGGCGGCCAGTGCGGTTGCAGCGGCGCTCGAGCTGTCGGCCAGGTCGGCATCAATGCTGGCGGCGGTGACACCTGCGCCGGCGGCCACGCCGCCCACCTGGCTGGCGATTTCCACTCCGCCCACCGTCAGCGAATACGTGCCGCCCGCGGCGGTTTCGACGTCGCCGAAGGTGGAAAAGATATTCGAGACGCTGGCGGTCACGCCGCTGGTCGTGCTCTTGGCATTGATCGCGTCCGCCAGCGCCACGGCGCTGTTGGTGCTGGACGAAGTGGCAATGGCGGTGCCGTTGATGGACAGCGCGCCGTTGCTGATGCCGTTGTTCAGCATTGCCGACGTCAAGCTGACGCCCTGGGTGCCGAAGGTGCCGGAAGTGGTGCCGAACTGGAAGAACAGCGTGGTGGCGCCGCCCAGGCCCACGGCCGAGGACTTGCTCGCCAGCCCACTGGTGGTCAGGCTCTGCGCCTGCGCCAGCTGGGTCACGTTGATGTTGTAGTTGCCGGCCACGGCCTTGGCGCCGGCCGTCGCACTCAGCACCGAGGTGTCGCCGGGCGTCGTGCTCAGGCCGTTGAAGGCCGAGGCATTGGTCAGGCCGCCCAGCGCGCTCTGGAATACGCCGATGGCGCCACTCAGCGAACCGATGGCACTCAGCTTGGATTGGAAGGACGCGGTCTTCTTGTCGTAAGTCTGCAGTGGCACCGATTCGGCAGCCATCAGCTTATCGACAATATCATTCACGTTCAGGCCGGAACCCAAACCAGGGGACGACAATGTTGGGGTAGACGAAACAGCCACGGCGCACTCCTGAGAAAACAGAACAAGTCTAAGGTATTTACGGCAGATTCAAAGGCGACTTGAGAGGGGGAAATACCGGTTTGTTTTCAGACGCTGCCAAACCGCAGCATAAAACAAAAAGGCCCGGCCTGCCGCATGCATGGGCAGTCCGGGCCGTGTTGCCAAGTGATCAGGCTTCCTGGTCGACCAGCAATCCTTTACTGTTGGCCAGGGACTTGGCGATTTGCAAAGCTTCGGGCGTGGGGATCTGGCGCAGCACTTCCTTCGTGCTTTGGTCGATCACCTTGACGATGGTGCGCTTGCTGTCATCGTCGATCGAGAACTCGAGGCTTTGGGCCTTGCTCTGCAGCGTCTTGTTGATTTCCGCTACAGCTTGTTCGACTTCCTTCAACGATGGTGCTGCGGCCTTGGCCTTGACGGCTTCGGCAGTGTCTACCGCGGCGGCCGGCGCGCGGCCGGCAACGGGCAGTGCGACCGGTTCGGCACCCACGGCCCGGTCGGGACGGGGGGCGGCAGTCGCAATCGAATCGATAGTCATTCGGGCCTCCTAGTGACAAACCCCCGCCCGGAAAATCCGGGACGGGGGTGTGCTTCAGCTAGCTTGTCGTGCTCGATTAGCCACGCAGCAGGCTCAGCACGCCGTTCGGCAGCGAGTTCGCCTGGGCCAGCATTGCGGTACCGGCCTGCTGCAGGATCTGGCCGCGGGTCAGGCTTGCGGTTTCAGCTGCGAAGTCGGTGTCCACGATACGGCTACGGGACGAGGACAGGTTCTCGGTGGTGGCGCTCAGGTTCGAGATCGCCGACGAGAAGCGCGACTGCAGTGCACCGTAGTTGGCGCGCTGGTTGTTCACGGTTGCCAGTGCTGCGTCGGCAATCTTGATGGCCAGCTGGGCGCCGTCGAAGGTGGTCACGTCCAGGGAAGCGACGGATTTCAGCGACGAGGCCTGCGCTGCGGTACCGGCAGCGGTTGCACCCAGACCGAAACCGGTGCCGGCGTCGGTGATGGAGAAGCTGTTCTCGGAGTCGAAGGTCACGCGGCCGTGGGCGACGGAAGCGGTACCGCCGGCAGTTGCCTGGCTCACCGGAGTTGCCACCAGGCCGTTGGCGGCAGTGTAGGTCGCCATGTCGAAGGTGGTGTTGGTCACGCCGGTGTTGGTGTTGCCAACGCTGATGTCGGCGCCGGTGGCGCTGGTCAGCTTCAGGCCGCCGTTGGTCTGGTCGTACTGAGCGGTCACGCCGGTTTTTGCGGACTGGGCGTTGATGGCGTTGATGCCAGCAGCGTAGTCAGCAGCCGAAGAACCCACGCCGCCGGTTGCGCCACCCACGGAGAAGGAGATGGTCACAGCGGTGCTGTTGTCGCCCTTCAGGTCGAACTTGAACGATTCGCCGGACGACAGCTTCAGGTTCACGTCGGTACGTGCGGTTGCGGTCACGCCGGTGTCGGCGGTCAGCTTGTTGACCTGGGAAGCGATGGTCTGAGCCGTGTCGGTTGCGGTCGCGGTGTAGGTCTTCGAACCACGGGAACCGGCAACGGTCACTGCACCGCCGGTGATGGTGGTGTCAACCTGCACCTGGTCGTTTTCCACACGGTTGTCGCCGTAGGTGTTGGTCAGGAAGTTCGCGCCGGAAGCGGAGATCAGCTGGTTTGCATCTGCGCCGATCTGGAAGTTCGCGGTACCCATGGTGCCATCCAGCAGGGCCTGGCCGTTGAAGGTGGTGGTCTGGGCGATACGGTTCAGTTCGGACGACAGCTGGGTCACCTCAGTCTGCAGAGCCTGACGGTCCGAAGCGCTGTTGGTGGCGTTGGACGACTGCACAGCCAGTTCACGGATACGCTGCAGGATGTCGCCGGAGGAGGACAGTGCGCCTTCAGCGGTCTGAGCCAGCGAAACGCCGTCGTTGGCGTTGCGGGTTGCCTGGTTCATGCCGCGGATCTGCGAAGACATACGGTCGGAGATCGCCAGGCCTGCCGCATCGTCTTTCGCGCTGTTGATGCGCAGACCGGAAGACAGACGCTGCAGGGAAGTGGACAGGCTGGCCTGGGATGCGCTCAGGTTACGCTGCGAGTTCAGGGAGGCGATGTTGGTATTGATTACGGAAGCCATGGTAATTCTCCAAAACTTGGTACTGCTAGTTGGGCTATTTGCTCGTTCACTTTGGCCCGCCACGCTGTTCTGTGACGATCAAGCCGCTGTTGTTTTGGGTAACGGTTGCCGTGCGGGAACCTTTAGGGGGATTTGAGAGGGAAAATCGTGTGTTTTCCCTCTAAAGTCGGCCTGGCGATGCCCGCTTAAACGACGGGGTATTGGGGAACTTGAGGGGTAAAAAAGATTTTTTTGAGGCGAAAAAAAACTGCCTGGGGGCAGCTTTCTTGTTGAAACCCTAATGCCTGGGTCAGACCCAAGGGACTCGGCGTCCCCGTCTGACCCGGCTTTAGGTGTTGACTACTCAGCAACCACCACCCGATTCTTCCCCGTCCGCTTCGCCTGATACATCGCCGCATCCGCCCGCTTGACCAGTTCCGTCTGGACTTCATGTGGCCGGCGCAGCGCCTCGCCCTCCGAGAAAGTAATCAGCACCTTCTCGTTCTCATGCATA
>DASWYX010000692.1:0-8928 GCA_036404755.1 Pseudoduganella sp. | reverse complement strand
GCAGTTGCCGGCCTTGCCGCGGCCGGAACCGCCGCCGCCCTTGGGCCGGTTGATCTGGTCGCGTTTCTGGTATTCCTGGTTGCCGGGATTCACTACGTCCCTCACGCCGCCATGGGCGTGGCCGAACGATGGCTCGCTCACGTCCTTGACGGGAATCGAGACTTTCTCGCCATTCTCGATGTCGGTGATCGAGCGGCCCTTGATGGCGCGCCCCACGGCATCCTTGATCTGGCTCTTGTAACGCCGCAAAAATCGTTCGCGGTTGATCGCAGACTTGTTTTTGCCCTGCAAACGACGGTCGATGAGGTAAGTCATGTGCCTCCTGCTGCTATAGCGTTGCCGTGGCGGTGTGCCTGTATTATCGCACCGCCGGCGCGAGTCGGCGTCCCGGCCCCGCACGCTCGGCGGATCGATGATCCGCCCTACAGCCCTGACGGGCCGGGGACGCGTCGTAGGGCGGATCATTGATCCGCCGTGTCTGCTTCGCCGCTACGACGACTTCCTTACGCGCAGATACCATTCGCACAGCAGGCGCACCTGCTTGGCCGTATAGCCCTTCTCGACCATGCGTGCGACGAAATCGGCATGCTTGTTGGCGTCCTCGGCGCTGGCTTTCGCGTTGAACGAGATCACCGGCAGCAATTCCTCCGTGTTGGAGAACATCTTCTTCTCGATCACCGTGCGGAACTTCTCATAAGAAGTCCATGCAGGATTCTTGCCGCCATTGTTGGCGCGTGCACGCAAACCGAAATTGACGATCTCGTTGCGGAAGTCCTTCGGATTCGAAATGCCGGCCGGCTTCTCGATCTTCTCCAGTTCGTTGTTCAGCGCTTCGCGGTCGAAGCTCTCGCCGGTATCCGGATCGCGGTATTCCTGGTCCTGGATCCAGAAGTCGGCGAAGGTCACGTAACGGTCGAAGATATTCTGGCCATACTCGGAATAGCTCTCCAGGTAGGCCGTCTGGATTTCCTTGCCGATGAATTCGACGTAGCGCTGCGCCAAGTGCTCCTTGAGATAGGAGCAGTACTTCTGTTCGGTCTCCGGCGGGAACTGTTCGCGCTCGACCTGCTGCTCCAGCACATACAGCAGGTGCACCGGATTCGCTGCCACCTCGGTCGAATCGAAGTTGAAGACCTTGGACAGGATCTTGAACGCGAAGCGCGTCGAGAGTCCGTTCATGCCTTCATCCACGCCGGCATAGTCGACGTATTCGTGGATGGACTTGGCTTTGGGGTCGGTGTCCTTCAGGTTCTCCCCATCGTAGACCAGCATCTTGCTGAAGACGGACGAGTTTTCCGGCTCCTTCAGGCGCGACAGGATGGCGAACTGGGCCATCATGCGCAGGGTGCCGGGCGCGCAGGGCGCCTTGTCCAGCGAGGAGTTGTGCAGCAGCTTCTCGTAGATCTTGATCTCGTCGGTCACGCGCAGGCAGTAAGGCACCTTGACGATATAGATACGGTCAAGGAATGCCTCGTTGTTGCGGTTGTTCTTGAAGCTCTTCCACTCCGAGTCGTTCGAGTGCGCCAGGATGATGCCGTCGAAGGGGATGGCGCCGAAGCCTTCCGTGCCCTTGTAGTTGCCTTCCTGGGTGGCGGTCAGCAAGGGGTGCAGCACCTTGATCGGCGCCTTGAACATTTCGACGAATTCCATCAGGCCCTGGTTGGCCAGGCACAGGCCGCCGGAGTAGCTGTAGGCATCCGGGTCATCCTGGGCATAGTCTTCCAGCTTGCGGATATCGACCTTGCCGACGAGGGAGGAAATATCCTGGTTGTTCTCGTCGCCCGGCTCGGTCTTCGAGATCGCCACCTGGCGCAGCACGGAAGGGTAGCGCTTGACGACGCGGAACTGGTTGATGTCGCCGTTGAATTCATGCAGGCGCTTGACGGCCCACGGCGAAGGGATATTGCGCAGGTAGCGGCGCGGGATGCCGAAATCTTCTTCCAGGATGGCGCCGTCTTCCTGCTCGCTGAACAGGCCCAGCGGCGATTCGTTCACCGGCGAACCTTTCAGGCAATAGAAGGGCACCTGTTCCATCAGCGATTTCAGCTTCTCCGCGATCGAGGATTTACCGCCGCCGACCGGTCCCAGCAGGTACAGGATCTGCTTGCGTTCTTCCAGGCCCTGGGCCGCGTGGCGGAAGTAGGACACCACCTGCTCGATGACTTCTTCCATGCCGTAGAACTCACGGAAGGCCGGATAAATCTTGATGACCTTGTTGGCGAAGATGCGCGACAGGCGCGTATCGTTGCGCGTGTCGACCAGCGTGGGTTCGCCGATGGCGGCCAGCATGCGCTCGGCCGCTGTTGCATACGTCAGCCGGTCTTTTTTGCATAGCGCCAGGTACTCGGTCAGAGACATTTCCTCTTCCCGGGTGCGCTCGTACCGTGCTGCGTAGTTGTCAAAAATGGTCATATGCATGTCCCTTTATGAAGTAACTTGCTAGTCAGTCGGTCGGCAGTCGTCGCTGGTGGCTGCTGGCCTAATCCTGTGAGGTGAACTCCTTCGTTCTGTGCTTTAACGCGCCAGTTGCCTGAGTATCCGGGAATTGCTCCCGGGCCGGAGCTGGCTTTTTTTTAGCCGTGCGGGGAGGGTGCCGGCGCATGAGTGTGTTCGGTCGAAACGCATCTTACGTTGATGAAATTTATTATTGCTCCAATGCCTCAGGAAGTAAACTTAAAACCCACGAAATTTTATGTGACAGTAGCACGGCTACGCACACTCTGCAGCACAGCCGTGTGCAGTGTTCCGCGCACGCTATTGCGATAAGATGCTGTATCCCGTATGAAAGAAATAAAATGACTACTCAATTGCGTTCCCAAATGCGTTCCATAGTGCAAAACATGCCCAAGGCAGAACTGCACATCCACATCGAAGGCTCGCTCGAGCCCGAACTGATTTTCGCACTGGCCGAACGCAACGGCGTCCAGCTCGCCTATCCCTCGGTGGAAGCCCTGCGTTCCGCTTACGCCTTCACCGATCTGCAATCTTTCCTCGACATTTATTATGCCGGCGCCAGCGTGCTGCTGCAGGAGCAGGACTTCTATGATATGACCGCGGCCTACCTGGCGCGGGCACATGCCGACCATGTGCGGCACGCCGAAATTTTCTTCGATCCGCAAACGCACACGGCGCGCGGCGTGCCGATCGAATACGTGATCAACGGCATCCATCGCGCCTGCGTTGACAGCCCAGTCAGCGCTTCGCTGATCCTGTGTTTCCTGCGCCACCTGAGCGAAGACGATGCGATTGCGACGCTGGAGCAAGCCTTGCCGCACCGCGACAAGTTCATCGGCGTCGGCCTGGACTCTTCCGAAGTGGGCAATCCGCCGGAAAAGTTCGCGCGCGTGTTCTCGCGTTGCCGCGATCTCGGCCTGCACCTGGTGGCCCACGCGGGCGAGGAAGGCCCGCCGTCCTATATCGAAACGGCGCTCGACGTGCTGCACGTGGAGCGCATCGACCACGGTGTGCGTTGCCTTGAAGATCCGGCGCTGACGCGTCGCCTGGCCGAAATGCGCATGCCGCTGACGGTGTGCCCGTTGTCCAATATCAAGCTGCGCGTCTTCGACCAGATGAAGGACCACAACCTGCTGCAGCTGCTCGATGCCGGCCTGCTGGCCACCGTCAATTCCGACGACCCGGCCTATTTCGGCGGCTACATGAACGATAACTTCATCGCCGCCTTCGAGTCGCTGCCGCTTGGCTTGCAGCATGCTTACCAGCTTGCGCGCAACGGCTTCGAAGCGGCCTTCCTGCCGCAGGAGACAAAGCAGCGCTACCTCGATGAGGTGGACGCCTACTTCGCCGCCTTCAACGTGGTGTGACATGCTGCGTCAGGCCCTGCGTATGACGGCGCGCGACTGGCGTGCCGGCCAGTTGCGTTTCCTGCTGATCGCGCTGACGGTGGCGGTGGCGGCCCTGTCCGCCGCCGGTTTCTTCATCGACCGCCTGCGCAGCGGCCTCGATCGCGATGCCCACCAACTGCTGGGCGCCGACCTGCTGGTGACGGCCGATAATCCGATGCCGTCCGGCTGGCGCGAGGAAGCGCTGAAGCGCGGCTTGCGCGTGGCCGAGACGGTGGCCTTCCCCAGCATGGCGCAGACGGGGCAGGGCGATGCGGCCCAATCCGTGCTGTCCTCGATCAAGGCCGTCAGCGACGGCTATCCGCTGCGCGGCCGCCTGAAAATCACCACCAGCGCCGACCAGGCGGCCGACAGCGTCGGCGTGCCGGCCGAGGGCATCCCCGCGCCCGGCACCGCATGGATCGACGCCGCACTGCTGACCAGCCTGGACGCCCGCGTCGGTGGCGAGTTGCGCCTGGGCGAAAAAGTGTTCCGTGTCGCACAACTGATCGCGGCCGAACCGGACCGTGGTTCCGGCTTCGTCAACTTCGCGCCGCGCGTGATGCTGGGCATGGACGACCTGGCGGCCACGCAGCTGGTGCAGCCGGGTGCGCGCGTCGGCTACCGCCTGCTGGTGGCGGAGGCGGGCCGCGGCGCGCCGGGCGCCGCCATCCGGAACTATGGCGACTGGCTGCGCAAGACCATCAAGGATGGCAATGTGCGCGGCGTGCGCATCGATTCGCTGCAGGATGGCCGCCCGGAAATGAGCGCCACGCTGGAGCGGGCGGACAGTTTCCTGTCCCTGGTCGGCCTGCTGTCGGCCATGCTGGCGGCAGTGGCCGTGGCCATGGCCGCGCGCCGCTTCATGACGCGCCACCTCGATTCCTGCGCCATGCTGCGCTGTCTCGGTTTGACCCAGAACCAGGTGACGGTGCTGTACCTGACCGAATTCCTTATCGTCGGCCTGGCGGGCAGCCTGATGGGCGTGCTGGTGGGCTTTGCGTCCCATTACCTGCTGGTGGAACTGCTGGGCTCCCTGGTGGCGACCGACATTCCCGCGCCCTCCATGCTGCCGGCGGTGCAGGGCCTGGCTGCCGGCATGCTGCTGCTGGCGGGTTTCGCGCTGCCGCCCATCCTGCAGCTGCGCAATGTGCCGCACAACCGCGTGATCCGGCGCGAGGCGGCGGCGCCCAAGCCGGCCACGCTGGCCACCTACGGCATGGGCATCGTCGCCTTCGGCGCCCTGCTGCTGTGGCAGGCGGGCGATGCGAAGCTGGCCATGTTCACGGGCGGCGGTTTCCTGGCCGCCTTTGCGGTGTTCGGCCTGGTGGGCTGGCTGGGATTGCGCGCACTGTCTTCGCTGCGCCACCTGTCCGGCCACCAGAGCTGGCGCTTTGCCGTGACCTCGCTGCGGCGCCGGCCGGGCGCCACCGTGGTGCAGGTGGTGTCGCTGGCGCTGGGGCTGATGGCCTTGTTGCTGCTGACCGTGGTGCGCGGCGACCTGATGACGGCCTGGCGCAACGCCACGCCGCCCGATGCGCCGAACCGCTTCGTGATCAATATCCAGCCGGAGCAGAAGGACGAGATCCGCGGCAAGCTGGCGAAGGGCGGCGTGGCCGAGATTCCCCTGTATCCGATGATCCGCGGCCGCCTGGTGGCCGTGAACGGCAGCACGGTCACGCGCGATACCTATGCCGACGAACGGGCGCGCGGCCTGGCCGAGCGCGAATTCAACCTGTCCACGATGAAGGATATCCCGGCGCAGAACCAGGTCACGGCGGGCAAGTGGTACAGCGACACGCCGGGAAGCGCCGAAGCCTCGGTGGAAGAGGGCCTGGCCAAAACGCTGAACCTGAAGCTGGGCGACACGCTGCGCTTCGATATCGCCGGCTCGCCCGTGGAAGCGAAGATCACCAGCCTGCGCAAGCTGGAATGGGGCTCGATGCGGGTGAACTTCTTCGTCATCATCAATCCTGCCGCGATGGCCGAGACGCCGCAGACCTGGATCACCGCCTTCCACCTTCCGAAGCAGGCGGCGGCGCTGGGCGCCGCGCTGTCACGCGACTATCCGAACCTGACCATCGTGGATGTGGGCGGCGTGCTGCGCCAGGTGCAGGCCGTGCTGGACCAGGTGATCCAGGCCGTGGAATTCCTGTTCGCCTTCACCCTGGCCTCGGGCGTGCTGGTGCTGTATGCGGCTCTGATGGGATCGCAGGATGAGCGCAAGCGCGAGGCGGGCCTGTTGCGCGCGCTGGGCGCGACGCGCAGGCAGCTGTCGCAGGCGCAGATGATCGAATTCCTGCTGGTGGGGGGACTGGCGGGGCTCTTGGCCGCGACCGGCGCCGGCCTGATGGGCTGGGGACTGGCCACTTACCAGTTCAAGTTCGCCTGGACCTTCAGCCCGTGGGTGTGGCTGGCGGGCCTGCTGGCGGGCGCGCTGTGCGCCATCATCGGCGGCTGGCTGGGATTGCGCAACGTGCTGAACCACCCGCCGCTGCAAACCCTGCGCGAGGCTTAGGCGGCTTCCGCAGGGCGCTGCGAGCGAAGGAAGGTATCGAAGGAGGCCGGCTTGCTGTCCAGGAAGCGGGACGGCAGCTCGAACAGGGCCCAGTACCAGGTCTCCCTGCCCTGGCACACCTCGGGCGGGCGGCAGTATCGGTGCCACTGCTCGCCCACTTCGTCCGTGTACATGCCATCCTTGCCCACGTGAGGGAAGAAGGGCAGCACGCGCCTTTCCTCCAGGGCGAGCAGCAGCGAGGGCGGGGCGCCGCTGTCGCGTGCCACCTCGTACTGGGCGTGCAGGCCGTGCGCCGTTTCGATGATCATCAGCGTGGGCTTGCCGGCGCGGTCGTAGAACAGGATGCCGCTCGGATTGGGGAACACATAATGTTCGACGAAATCGTGCGTGCGGTACAGCTCATCGACCACGCGGGCGATGGCGCTGCAATGGAGGAAGCCGAAATCGTGCAGGGCCAGCATCTCGCGCACGGTTTCCGTATGTTCGAGGAAGAACTGCTTCTGCAGGGCCGCCAGGTCGCGTTCCAGCTGGTCCAGTGCATCTTCCGCGCTCTTGCGGATGTAGCGGTCGATCAGGCCGCGGTTGAAGGCATCGACGGCGATGCGCTCGTCCGCCGCGCCGGTGAACAGGATTTTCTTGCAGGGCAGCCCCTGCAGCGCCTGGCAGAAAGTAACGCCATCCATCTGCGGCATCGAATAGTCCACCACCAGCACCGAGGGAATCGTGAAGCGCTTGGGCTGGGCGCTGATGCGCCAGATGCGCGCCATGTCCACCGTCACGTTGCGCCGTTCGACCGACTGGTGGGGATCGTCGAAATTCACCAGCAGGGGCAGGTCGGCGCTGCGTACGCTGCGGCCAAACCACTCCAGCGCCGCCACGGTGTCGTGGAAGCTGATGTTCGGCTGGGCCGGATCGAGCTGGAAGGACAGGCTGCGCAGGAAGCTGTCGCTATCGTCAACCAGCACGGTCGTAGTGGGGTGGTAGTGCACGGGCAGTTTCATGATTCACCTGATCGAGGAAATTCCAGAACAAAGATAGCGTAAGCGTGCTCCCGGGACACGCAACGCAGCCTGGCTTGCCAGGCCGTGAGAATCTGGCGGCACAGCGCAAGGCCGATGCCGGGTCCATTGTGCACCGGAAAGGCGACAAAGCGCTTGAAAATCAGCGGCAGCTGGCGGCTCGGGATGCCGCAGGCCGTGTCGATGACCAGCAGGCGGGGCAGGGCGCGCCTGCCGTCCACCACGATACGTACGCGCCCCTTGCCGGCGCGCTGGATCGCCTGCAGCGCATTGCGCAGCAGGTTGAGCACCACCACCACGGCCATTTCGTGCTGGCCGCTGAAACGGAAATCCTGCCGCACCTGGGTGACCACCAGCTCGCGCTGGGCCGGGCTGCTGAAGGGGTAGCGGCGCAGGGCGTCGTTCACCGTGGCCTGCATCGACAGCACGGCATCCGGCGCCGACGGCTTGCGCAGCGCCGAAGCGTTCAGCAGGAACAGGTCGATCATGCGGTTCATGTGGCGCACTTCGTGCTGGGCGCGCGCCAGCGCGGCCTGGCAAATGTCGCCGCAATTATCGGGCGTGCACTCCTGCAGGCGCGTCAGGCCGCGCAGATTGGCCTCGATGCTGGCCAGCGGCGTGCGCAGTTCGTGGGCCACGGAACCGAGTCCTTCGCCCAGCCCGTTCAGCTTTTCATGGGCCAGCGTGCGGCGGCTGACGCGCGCGATGGCCATCACGCCGATCATCAGCCAATGGATCGGCAGCAGCTGCAGCACTGGCTGCGACAGCGCGGCGGCGCCATGGCCCTGCACCACGGCCAATAGCACGGCGGCCAGCGTGCCGATGGCATAGGCGCGCAGGGCCATGCGGAAGGGGAACTGGAACAGGCCGATCAGGGCCGCCAGCAGGGCCTGGGTCCAGGTTTCATTGGCGCCGTTCATCAGGAACATATAGCTGATGAAGAAGGGCAGGCCATAGGCCAGCAGGACGAAGGTATAGCGCTCCCGATGGCGCAGCGGCCACTGGCGCGCCAGCAGGCCGCCCAGGCACAGGATGACGCCGATGGCGCGCAGCGCCAGGTTTTCATAGGGTTGCGGAAAGACGTGGACGAACAGGAGGTGGAAACCCGGGAAGCAGGCGAGACCCATCCAGCTGAGCAGCAAGAGCCGCAGCGTGGCGAGGTCTTCAGTGCTGCGACGGCGCAGCAAATGCGTAATTAACTTGTCTGGCGAAAAAGGCATGGTGAAAAAGCAATGCGAGGCTTGATTCTAATCAAGTTCTAATAATGCAAGCAAATTTTCACATTATGAGTTGTATCGACGGGTAGCTTGATCCGTATCAATGATGCGGTGCGCTATGATGTCGGGTATGACTGAAGAATCCCAAACCCTGTATGAAGTGATCGGCGGCGAAACCAGGCTGCGCGAGATGGTTGACCGTTTTTACGACCTGATGGAGCTGGAGCCGGAGTTCGCCGGCATCCGTGCGCTGCACCCGCCCAGCACTGAAGGCTCGCGCGACAAGCTGTTCTGGTTCCTGAGCGGCTGGATGGGCGGCCCGGACCTGTTTATCG
>DASWYX010000691.1:0-8242 GCA_036404755.1 Pseudoduganella sp. | reverse complement strand
ATTGCCGGGACCCTTGCTGCGCGTGATGGCCCGCGCCACCTGCAGGCCTTTCGCATCCAGGTCGCCCGAACCGCTGACGTCCGCGCTCAGCGTGGCGCTGGAGCCGGACAGGCTGATGCCGCCCGCGCTGCTCATGATGACGCGCGCATTCTGCGCCTGCAGGCCGCGCGCTTCGAGGTCGCCGGAGCCGTGCACTTCTGCGTCGAAGCGCTTGATCGCGCCGCTGACGCAGGCGCCGCCCGGGCCATTCAGGATCGCGCTCACATTCTCAACCGCCAGCGAGCAGGCTTCCAGGTCGCCCGAGCCGGCAATCTCGGCGCGGATTTCGCGGCTCGTGCCGCTCAGGGACACGGAACCCGGTCCGCGCATCATGGCGTTGACCTTGGCCGCGCGCAGATCATGCACTTCCAGGTCGCCGGAGCCGGTGACGACGGCGTTGACGTCGGACGTCATGCCGGAAGCTTGCACGTCGCCCGGGCCGCTCATCGCCAGATTCAGGCTGGCGGCGCGCAGGGAATGCAGGTCCATATCGCCGCTGCCGCTGGCGCGGACCGTGAGGTCACGCGCCACTCCGGAAGCATGCAGGTCGCCGGGGCCGCTGGAGCTCAGCTTCAGTTCGTTGCCCTCGAAGCGGTCGAGGTCCACGTCGCCACTGCCGGACATGTTCAGGGCCTTCAGCCCCGAAGTCGTGATATTGATGGTGACGGGATCGTGGCCTTTGCCGAAGCGCAGGTTGAAGGTGGCGTTGCGGCGCGGGCGGATGATCAGGGTGTCTTTTTCGACGATCGTTTCGATATCGGCGAAATCCTTGCGCAGGCCGTTCAGTTCCAGGCCGCGCGTCGCGCTGGACGCATTGATCAGCACCTTGTACGGGCCGGCCACGTCGATGGTGGTGAAGGCGGCTACCGTGCGCGTTTCGCGGCCATAGTCGACCGACGCGGTCGCCGCATCGTTCGGGCTTGCATGCAGCACGCTCACGCCGAGGGCGGCGATGGACAGGGCCAGTGTGGTGGTGATCAGCGTTTTCATTTTGTTTATCACTTGTTCAAGTGGCGACAGATGAACGATATGACAAACGCCCGCAAGCCTGGTGCGGAAAAAGACAGACGCGCAAAAACGCGGAGCCAAATGCAGAAAACCGCGACTGAACTGCAAAAAAAAGGCCGCCATCGGGCGGCCTGCAGAGGAGAAGCGGGGTTTACTTCAGCAATTCGAACTGTTCCGCCAGTGAGGACTGGTGATGTTTTGCGGCTTCCACGGCTTCGGCCTTCACTTCCGCGCGGCTGCGGACGGTACGGGCGTTGAAGGCGGCGGTGGGGAAGTCCACGGTGCGGATGGCCACTTCGCCATCGTCGGCGCGTTGGGGTCGTGCAGTGTTCGCTTGCTCGGCGGCGAAGCTGGAGCCGGCCACGGCGGCAAGGACCAGGGCGGCGATATATTTGATAGTCATGTCTTTCTCCCTCTGATTTTGGTGCTGGGCATTGCCCATCGATGAAGCCCAGTCTATAGATTGCGGCTCCCGCAAAAAAGACGAATAATGGCAATGGACCATTTCTGAATCAGAAATAAAGGAGACCGCCGATGGACCGGCTGCAATCGATGCGGGTGTTTGCCAAGGTGGTGGAGCAGGGCAGCTTTGCCAGGGCCGGCGTCCAGCTGGATATCTCGAACGCCGTCGTCACACGCCACGTGGCAGACCTGGAACAGCACCTCGGCACGCGGCTGCTCAATCGCAGCACGCGCAAGCTCTCGCTGACGGAAACGGGCCAGCAGTACCTGGAACGGGTGCGCCAGATCCTCAACGATATCGACGATGCCGACGCCATGGCCGCCCAGTCTGCCCGCTGCCCCAGCGGCACCCTGCGCATTTACTGTCATCCGAATTTCGGCCAGGTTGCACTGGCCAAGCTGTTGCCGGCATTTTCAGCGCTGGAACCGAAGGTGGTGCTGGATGTGACCCTGGCCGACCGCCCGGTCGACCTGGTGGAAGAGGGATTCGACATCGGCATCTTCATCGATGTGCAGAAGATCGACAGCAGCATGATCGCCCGCAAACTGGCAACTTCCAGTGTAGTACTTACGGCATCGCCTGACTACGTCAAGCGCAAGGGCGAACCGCGCACGCCGCGCGACCTGAGCCAGCACGATTGCCTGAACCACGCCTGGGAACAGGTACGCCACACCTGGCCCGTGCAATGCGGCGGCAAGCCGGTGGAAGTGCCGATCGTCAGCCGTATGGTGTCCAACAACAATGCTGTGCTGCGCGAGGCGGCAATTGCGGGGATGGGCGTGATGATGCGCCCCACGTTCACGCTGGGCGACGACATCGCGCAGGGCAAGCTGGTGCGGCTGCTCGGTGACCACTGCGTGGGCCGGCTGGGCGTCTACATGGTTTATCCGAGCCGGAAGCTGCTGTCGGCCAAGGTGCGCGCTTTTACCAGTTTCATGTTGAAGGAGTATCCCGATCCGGACGCCGATCCATGGCTGAAATCATTGTGATTTGTGCTCGTAGTGTCATAATGCTCGTCAGGAGATTACGACGATGATCAAGTACCTGGGCACCAAGAAGAACGCACAAGGCGGGACCTTGTATGTCTTCTTGATCAATGGCCTGCAAAAGGAAATTCGCGAAAGTGCCTTAAAGCAATACCCGGGTTGCTATGAAGCATTGCCGGCGGCTGCCAAGGCGCAGATCAGCGCGAACCGGGCGTGGATGCAGAAACTTTGATGCTGCTGCCACGCCTGACTTGTCTCGCCTTTTTGGCATGCTCCCCGCTTGTGCTCGCCGCGCCGCCCACCCATTTCGGCACCGTAATGGGCAGCGGACTGCTGTGCCGCTCCGAGACATCCAACCGTTATTTTTTCGACTACATGGTCCAGCATTTCGGCCAGCCCTACAAGCGCGAGGGCGGCGCCTACTGGTTCCGCACCCAGGATGCGATGCTGTGGAATACGCCGATCCTGGAAGTCATGGTCAGCGACGAGAGCTTCCCCTACAGCTTCGTCGGCGCCGTGGCCGATACCACCCCTGAGAAGCTGGAACAGGCCATCCAGGGGCAGGATGGCCTGCAGTATGCGAAAATCGACGCTTCGCGCTTCCCGGTTCGGGAAACCAAGGCGGGCAGCCGCATCGTGTATTTCAACACCCGATCCAAGATTTTTTGCGCCAAGTTCAAGCCCTTGCCGCCGGCCTTGCGCTAAAGGTTTTCATGTACACGCAATTCTTCCAGCTGAAACAGTCGCCGTTTTCCATTGCGCCCGATCCGCGCTACCTGTTCATGAGCGAACGCCATCGCGAGGCGCTCGCGCATTTGCTGTACGGCGTGGGCAGCGGGGGCGGCTTCGTGCTGCTGACCGGCGAAATCGGCGCGGGCAAGACCACGGTTTGCCGCTGCTTCATGGAGCAGATTCCCGAGAACTGCCGCCTGGCTTATATCTTCAATCCGAAGCTGACGGTGGAGGAGTTGCTGCAGTCGGTGTGCGACGAGTTCCGCATCGCGGCCTCCGGGCTGAGCGTGAAAGGGTATGTCGACGCGATCAATGCCTATCTGCTGGCGTCCCACGCGCAGGGCTTGAACAACGTACTGGTCATCGACGAGGCGCAGAACCTGTCGGCAGAAGTGCTGGAGCAGCTGCGCCTGCTGACCAACCTGGAGACTTCCGAACGCAAGCTGCTGCAGATTATCCTGATCGGGCAGCCGGAACTGCGCGGCATGCTGGCGCGTCCCGAGCTGGAGCAGCTGGCGCAGCGCGTGATTGCGCGCTATCACCTCGGGTCTTTGTCCGAAGCGGAGGTCGGCGCTTATGTTGAGCACCGGCTGGCTGTGGCCGGCTCGTCGGCCATTGCGCCGTTCCCCCGTGCCCTGATGCCGCAGCTGCACCAGTTGACCAAGGGCGTGCCGCGGCGGATCAATTTGCTGTGCGACCGGGCGCTGCTGGGCGCTTATGTCGAAAACCAGCACCAGGTGTCGCGCAAGATCTTGCGGCGGGCGGCCGAGGAAGTGTTCGCGGACGAGGGACGCGTTGCCGGCGCTACCGGCGCCTTGGCAGGCGCGGCCGGCATGGCGCGCGGGCCGTGGCCTTATGTTGCTGCCGGCGTCCTGGCCGGCGTGGTGCTGACCGGCGCCGCTGCCTGGCAGCTGATGCCCGGCTCGCCGGCCCGGTCAGCGGCCATTGCCAGCACGCCCATTGCCACCGCGCCCGCTGCGGCGCGCGACGTTGCCGCGTCCGTCAACGCCCGGGCCGCGTCTGCATCGCCCAACGGCTCCACCACCGCACGCGATCGCGCGACGGCCGCCGCTGCCGCGCCCGCCCCGGTGACGTCTGCTGCCCCTGCCGTGGCCGCCCCGGTGACGTCGGCTGCCATCGCCACCGCCACCGTGGGTGCCGACAGTTTCGAAGACGCCGTCCGCGCACTGGTCAGCCAGTGGGGCCTGCAACTGGCCGACGGTGAAGGCTGCGCCGAAGCAGCCAGACAAAACCTGCGCTGCCTGCAAACCAAAGGCGGCCTGGACGAGATCCGCCTGCTCGACCGCCCGGTGCTGATCAAGCTGCGCGACGACCCCTTGCGTCCCAGCTATGCGCTGCTAACGGCACTGGATGCCGACCGCGCTACCTTGCTGGTCGGCGGCAAGCGCGAAACGGTGTCCGCCGCTGCGCTGGAAGCGCGCTTCGACGGCGGCTTCCTGACCTTATGGCGCGCGCCGCGGGCGTGGCGCGATGAAGTGTCGCAAGGCGACAGGGGGCCGGACGTGGACTGGCTCGCCCGTCGCCTCGCCCAGATGCGCGGCACGAAGAAGCCTCAGGATAACCAGCCGCTCGACGACGCCACCTTGCGCGCGCTGCGCGAGTTCCAGTCCAGCCAGCGGCTGAAGGCGGACGGTGTCGCCGGTCCCAAGACCTTTATCCGCCTGAACCAGCTGGGCGGCGTACAGGAGCCGCGCTTGCGCGCGCAGGCGACGGCCAGCGCTCCGGCCGCGGCGCCTTCGCCGGCGGCTGCGAATTCGACCGCTGCGGTCGTGGCGGGGAAATAAGAATATGTCCTACATACTTGAAGCTTTGAAGAAGGCCCAGGCCGAGCGGCAGATCGGCGAGACGCCGACCATTCACGCGCCGACCATTTCTCCCACCGCCGACGACCGGCGCTCGGCCGGTGCGCGCACGCCGCTGCTCGTGGGCGTGGGCTTACTTGGGGGAGCAGTGGTGGTGATGGGCGCGATGCTGCTGCGGCAGCATGCCCCCGCGCCTGCCGCGTCCACCCCCGCCTCCTCCGCTGCGCCCGCGGTGACGGCAGCCACCAGCCCCGATGTCGGGCAGCCCGCGACCGTGATCGCACAACCCCAAGCCGTCGCCCAACAGGCCGGCACCGAGCAGCGATCCGCTGCCGCGCAACCGTCGCCCAACGTCGCGCAGCCATCCGAGGCGGCGCCCCCGCCAGCCTCTGCCGCGCAGCCGTCCACTGCAGCGCACCCGCCGACCGCCCCCGTGCAGCCATCCGCTGCGGCGCACCCGCCGGCCTCTGCTGCGCAGCCGTCCGCCGCGACCCGGCTTGCTGCTACACAGCCGCCCGCGAGCCAGCGTGGGAGTTCCGGTGCGATGGGCGCGGTGACGGCAGTGGCGTCGCAACCGGCCGCGCCGCAGGATGCCAAGGAAGCGGCATCTGTTTCTGCTGGGCCGCGCTCGGCAGCAGCGTCGCCGAAGGAGCGTGCGACCGAGGGGGCAGATGCGGGGGGAACGTCGCGCAAGAAAGGTGCCCGCGATGAGGGGAGTGCGGGCGCTGCGGGGAACGCGGGCGCTGCGGCCAGCGCGTCTGGCCCAGCCCCGGAAGAGCACATCCAGTCCCTGCGCGAGCTCCCCGAGCCGATCCAGCGCGCCATCCCGCAAATCACCCTGGGCGGCTATATGTACTCGAAGAACCCGGCCGACCGCCTGATCCTGATCGACAAGACCCTGCGCAAGGAAGGCGACGAAGTCGCGCCGGGCCTGCAGCTGGAGAAGCTGCTGCCGAAAGCGGCGGTATTCAGCTTCCGCGGCTATCGCTACAAGGTGCCGCTGTGAGCGGGGTGCGAGCGAAGGTCCTGGGCGTCGTCGGCACGTCCGGCAGCGGCAAGACCACGCTGCTGGAATATCTGGTGGCGCGGCTGGCGGAAGAGGGCGTGAAGGTCAACGTGATCAAGCACAGCCACCACGACTTCGAACTGGAGCCGCCGCGCAAGGACAGCGCCCGTTTCCGCCAGGCCGGCGCCGCCGAGGTGATGATCGCGTCACCCTACCGCTTTGCGATCATCCATGAGCTACGCAACCAGCCCGAACCGACGATGGACGAGCAACTGGCCCGCCTGGCGCCCGCCGACCTGACCCTGGTCGAGGGCTTCCATGCCTGGCCAATTCCCAAGATCGAAGTCTACCGCCGCGAAGTAGGTGAGGGCCCGCGTTACGGCGTCGATAACAGCATCCTGGCCGTCGCCAGCGACCAGCCGCGTCCGCCCGACGCGCGGCAGGAGTTGACCTGGCTCGACCTCAACCGCCCCGAAGCCGTGCTCGCCTGGCTGAAAAATTTTGCGCTGAAAGTCTAAAGTTCCCCAAAACCCGTCCGTAAATCGGGATAAGTACAAATGGAGAACGACCATGGACGTTAACGGAATTGCAAGGCTTTCCACCACGATGGCTGAAACGGGCACCCGCCAGGAAGTCGGCCTGACCGTGCTGAAGAAAGCCCAGGACGTGCAAGCGTCGACCGCCACCGCGCTGCTCGAAGCCATTCCGCCGGCCACGCCCGCCACCTCCAGCAACCTGCCGTCGCACCTCGGCACGCGCATCAATACCACCGCCTGAGCCGCCAGTCCGGCCCGCACACGAAACCCGCAGCGCCGCGCAGGCGTCAGCGGGTTTTTTTACGCCCTCAAAAAATTTTCAAAAAATCGTGTAAGGAAATCTATTGGTTGCGCGACAATCGTGCAGCCGCAGACTTCTGCGTCCGTTCAACTGAAAGAGGAGACTTACCATGAACAAGCGTCAAGCCCTGATCGCCGCCGCCCTGGCAACCGTATGCGCCGCTTCCGTCGGCACCGCTGCCGCCGCCGACAAGAAGGATCAGGAAAAGTGCTACGGCGTTGCCAAGGCCGGCCAGAACGACTGCGCCGCCGCCAACGGCTCGCACAGCTGCTCCGGCCAGGCCAAGATGGACAACGCTCCGGCCGACTGGAAATACGTGGCCAAGGGCACTTGCGAGAAAGCCGGCGGCAAGACCACTCCGCCAGCCAAGTAATTACCGGGTAAGGGAGCGGAGCCATGACTGGGAATCGGGACACCGTCCTTTCCGGCGCCGGCATTGGCCTGCGGGCTCCGCATTACCGCCAGTTCCTCGAGCAGCGGCCGCGCGCTGCCTGGCTCGAGGTGCATACCGAGAATTTTCTCGATCAGGCGGGATGGGATTTTCATGTGCTGCAGGAGCTGCGGCACGATTATGCGATCAGCCTGCATGGCGTCGGTCTGGGACTCGGCTCGGCGCGCGGCTTTTCGGAGCAGCACCTGGAACGCGTGCGCAGCCTGGTGGCCCGGATCGAGCCGGCGCTGGTGTCCGAGCACTTGTGCTGGGGCGCCGTGTTTGACCGTCACCTGAATGACTTGCTGCCGCTGGCGCTGGATGCCGCCGCGCTCGACCTGATGTGCGAGCGGGTGGGGCGGGTGCAGGATGTGCTGGGGCGCGCGCTCTTGCTGGAGAACGTGTCCACCTATGTACGCTTCGCTGCGGACTCGATGAGCGAGGCGGAGTTTCTGGCAGAGCTGTCGCGCCGAACGGGCTGCGGGCTGCTGCTGGATGTGAATAATCTCTTCGTGAATCAGTGTAATCACGAAGAGGATGCTTTGGCGGCGATTGCTGCTATTGCGCCCGGCACCGTGGGCGAAATTCATCTCGCCGGCCATCTGGTCACGCCCGCGGCCGTGATCGATCATCACGGCGACCGTGTGGCTGAGCCGGTATGGCGTTTGTACGAAGCCGCGTTGGCCCGCTTTGGCGCAGTCCCGACCTTGATTGAATGGGACACCGATATTCCCGCCCTCGATGTTTTGCAGGATGAAGCTGCCAAAGCGCAGTCGCTCCTTTCTGCCGCCATGGCGCCGTCCGCAGCGGCGGGGATCAGCGCGCTGGCGGCAGGGCAGGAGTGTTTTGCGGGTGAGCTGTTTGACGCGCGCCGCGAGGCGGAGGTGGCGCCGTCCCTCACGCGGGCGGAGCGGTTGG